>NZ_JBIQLE010000021.1:31823-59286 GCF_044464525.1 Pusillimonas sp. | reverse complement strand
TGCGCTGCATGAGGACCGAACCCACCATGCCGCGCCAACCGACCAAACCTACTGCCTGGGTCATATGGCTCACTTTGTATTAAGAATCAGAGAATCGCCTGTTATTTTAACGCCTTCAGTACTGCATCGCCCATTTCCGACGTCGAAACCTTGGTCAGGCCTTCTTCGTGAATGTCCGAAGTGCGCAAGCCCTGCTCGAGAACCGCCTGCACAGCACCCTCGATACGCTCGGCCTGCTCGGCCATTCCCAGTGAGTAGCGCAGCAGCATGGCCGCGGACAAAATGGTCGCCAGCGGATTAGCCAGATTCTTGCCCGCGATGTCGGGCGCAGACCCGTGGCTGGGCTCATATAGGCCTTGATTGGCCGAGTTGAGCGAGGCCGAAGGCAGCATGCCGATGGATCCCGTCAGCATGGCGGCCTCGTCGGACAAAATATCGCCGAAAAGATTGCCGGTAACGATCACGTCGAACTCTTTGGGCGCGCGCACAAGCTGCATGGCGGCGTTGTCGACATACATGTGCGACAAGGCCACGTCGGGGTATTCTTTTGCCACCTCGATCATGATTTCGCGCCAGAACTGCGAGGTTTCCAACACGTTGGACTTATCCACGCTGCACAGCTTCTTGCCGCGTTTTTGCGCCGCCTGGAAGGCCACGTGCGCAATGCGGCGAACCTCGGTTTCTGCGTAATGCATCGTATCAAAGCCCTGGCGATCTCCTTTGAACGGACCATCAGTCAGTTCACGCACGCCCCGAGGCTGGCCAAAATAAATGTCGCCTGTCAGTTCGCGCACGATCAGAATATCGAGGCCGGACACTACTTCGGGCTTCAAGGAAGACGCATTGGCCAATTGGGGATACAAAATAGCCGGACGCAGGTTGGCGAACAGGCCCAGCGCCTTGCGCAGGCCTAAGATGGCCTGCTCGGGGCGCAACTCGCGCGCAAGCTTGTCGTACTTCCAGTCGCCCACAGCGCCGAACAAAATGGCATCGGCGCTTTTTGCAAGCTCAAGTACCTCTGGCGGCAACGGATGGCCGTGCTGGTCGTAAGCGGCGCCGCCCACCGGTTTGGTTTCCAGGTTCAGGTCCAGGCCCAGGGCCGTCAGTACGCGCACCGCCTGCTCGGTGATCTCTGGTCCGATGCCATCGCCCGGCAATACTGCAATCTTGTGTGTCATGTTTTAGCTTCGTGGTTTCTTGATTGAATCTATGCTTTTTGCTGCGTTCAGGCTTGTGGGCCGCCCGCAAGCCAGGGGTGGCGGGCAAGGCGCTGGGCTTCGAAGGCACGAATTTTGTCCGACTGTTGAAGCGTGGTTGCGATCTCGTCCAGACCGTTAAGCAGGCTATGTTTTCGGAAAGGCTCAACCTCGAAACCGATTTCGCGTCCATCGGGCGTTACAACCACCTGACGCGGCAAATCAATATTGAGGGTGTAGCCTTCGTTGGCATAAAGCTCTTCAAACAGGCGTGTAACCTCTGCTTCGGGCAAGACGATGGGCAACAAGCCGTTCTTGAAGCTGTTATTGAAGAAAATATCGGCGTACGAAGGTGCGATAATCGCCCGGAAACCGTATTGATCCAAAGCCCAGGGGGCATGTTCGCGGCTGGAACCGCAGCCAAAATTCTTGCGAGTCAGCAAAATCGAAGCACCTTGGTAGCGCGGCTGGTTCAGCGAGAACTCGGGGTTGAGCGGCCGCTTGGAATTATCCATGCCCGGCTCGCCGTGATCCAGGTAGCGCAACTCGTCGAACAGATTGGGGCCGAATCCCGTGCGCTTGATCGACTTGAGAAACTGCTTTGGAATGATCAGGTCGGTATCGACGTTTTCGCGATCGAGCGGGGCCACCAGGCCTTGATGAGTGGTAAATGCTTGCATGGCGCTTTCCTATCCAAAAGTGCGAACGTCAACAAAATGACCGGCAACCGCCGCTGCGGCGGCCATGGCCGGACTGACCAGATGCGTGCGCCCGCCCTGCCCCTGGCGCCCCTCGAAGTTTCGGTTCGAGGTGGACGCGCAGCGCTCGCCGGGTTCGAGGCGGTCGGCATTCATGGCCAGACACATCGAGCAGCCCGGATCACGCCATTCAAAACCCGCATCGGTAAAGACCTTATCCAAACCTTCTTGCTCGGCCTGCTGCTTGACCAGGCCCGAGCCCGGAACGATCATGGCCTGCTTGACATTGCCCGCCACCTTCTTGCCGCGCACAACCGCGGCCGCAGCACGCAAGTCTTCGATGCGCGAGTTGGTGCACGAGCCGATGAACACCTTGTCGATCTGGATATCGGTTAGCGGAGTATTGGCTTCGAGCCCCATGTACTGCAAGGCTCGCTTCATGCCTGCCTGACGCACTTCGTCCTTCTCGTTGGCAGGGTCCGGAACTTTTGCGTCCACCGAAAGCACCATCTCGGGCGAAGTGCCCCAGCTTACCTGCGGCGTGATGTCGGCCGCGTCCAATTCGATGACGCTGTCAAAATGCGCGCCTTCATCGCTATGAAGCGTCTGCCAATATTCGACGGCGTGGTCCCATAAATCCGTCGTGGGCGAATAAGGACGGCCCCGGAAATACTCGATGGTCTTGTCGTCCACCGCCACCATGCCCGAACGCGCTCCGGCTTCGATCGCCATATTGCAGACCGTCATGCGCCCTTCGACCGACAATTCGCGCACTGCCGAACCGCCAAACTCGATGGCATACCCTGTGCCGCCCGCCGTGCCGATCTTGCCAATGACGAACAAGACCAGATCTTTGGCCGTACAGCCGAAAGGCAAGCTGCCTTCGACCTTGACAAGCATGTTCTTGCTCTTTTTCATGAGCAAGGTTTGCGTGGCCAGCACATGCTCGACTTCGGACGTGCCGATACCGAATGCCAACGCGCCAACAGCGCCGTGGGTGCTGGTGTGCGAATCGCCACAGACCACCGTCATGCCCGGCAAAGTGGCCCCCTGCTCGGGACCGATGACATGAACAATGCCCTGACGGATATCGTTCATGCGAAATTGGGTAATACCGAAGGTGTCGCAGTTGGCGTCCAGGGTATCGACCTGCAAACGCGAGATTGGGTCTTGTATGCCCTGGCTGCGCCCCGAAGTGGGTACGTTGTGGTCGGCCACGGCCAGGTTGGCGTTGATCCGCCAGGGCTTGCGCCCGGCCAGGGCCAGCCCTTCGAAAGCCTGCGGACTGGTTACTTCATGGACCAGGTGGCGGTCGATATACAAAAGACAGGTGCCGTCGGCAGCCTGATCGACGACGTGGGCGTCCCACAACTTGTCGTAAAGGGTCTTGGCCATAGGGTTCTCTGGTAATAGTGAGGAAATTACAGGAACCATTATGACAGGCTCTCAACCTAGTACAAGATGAGCACTTATACTGGTATAGACAGTGATATCTTCGTCCTTTTATTGGTTCTCATGACCCATAAATTCCAAGAGCGGCGTTGATTTATTTCTGGGCCGCCTGATACAACGGCATCATTTGCTCTGCAATTCGGGTCAGATCGGCCGTGCGCGAAGCCGCAGAAGGATGGGTCGAGAGGAATTCCGGCTGTGCGCTACCCGAGCTCAACGCCCCCATCTTCTGCCAGAGCGTGACCGCCGCCCGCGGGTCATAGCCCGCTCGCGCCGCCAGCTCGACCCCCATGCGGTCGGCCTCTGTTTCATGCGTACGGCTGTTGGGCAGGGTAAACATCACCTCTGTAAGCTTGCCCCCAAGGTCACTCGTGGCCGCACTGCCCGTCAAGGCGGACAGTACCGACAACCCAATGCCGGCCGCCATTTGCTGCGACACCTGTTCACGCGAATGCTCGCGCAGCGCATGGGCCATTTCGTGGCCGATCACCGCCGCCAGCTCAGCGTCGGTAAGCTTGAGCTTGTTGATCATTCCGCTATAGACCGCAATTTTTCCGCCCGGCATGCACCAGGCGTTGACCTCGCTTGAGTTCAGCACATGGACTTCCCAGTTCCATTGCGCCGCATCCGGACGAAAAACGCCGACTTGCGCGATTAGGCGCTGCGCCACGGCCTTCACCCGCGAAGCCTGTTTTGCATCGGTGTCCAGCGCACCCTGCGCCCGTGCCTGCGTCACGATACCGGTGTATTGTTTCTGCGCCTCTTGCATCAAAGCCTGCTCGGAGACAAGGCTGGACATATATTGCTTGCGGTCGACACCCACCGCGCCCGAGTCGGTGGTTTGCACCGCGGCGCAGCCGGCAAGCAGCGACGCGCCTGCCAGGGCGGCGGCAACGACATTTCGTTTCAAGAACCAGATTGTCTTCATGTTCTACTCCGTCTCTGAATATGTCCGTTAGCGCAAGGTTCAAGAAAATCAGGCTACGGCGCCTTCGACATGCGGCCTTTGCACGCCGCTTTGCAACGCTGAGCCATCAAGCGCCGGTCGCCGCACGCTGGCGCAACGCATGATCCATCAGAACGACGGCCAAAAGGGATTCTGCAATTGGCGTAGCGCGGATGCCCACGCATGGATCGTGCCGCCCCAACGTTTGCACCTGAACCGGCCGGCCCTGCTTGTCGACCGAGCGCCTTTCAATGCGTATGCTCGAGGTGGGCTTGATGGCCAACGATACCGTGACCGGCTGGCTGGATGAAATCCCGCCCAGTACTCCGCCCGCATGATTGCTGGCAAAGCCGTCTGGCGTAAGCTCGTCGCCGTGTTCGGAGCCGCGCTGGGCAATGCTTTCGAAGCCGGCTCCGATGGAGACTCCCTTGACTGCATTCAAGCCCATCATCGCATGAGCGATGTCTGCGTCCAGGCGGTCGTACAGGGGCTCGCCCCATCCGGCAGGCACTCCCTCGGCGACCACCTCGATGCGCGCGCCGATGGAGTCGCCGTCGCGGCGCAATTGATCCATATACTCTTCAAGCTTTGCCACGACGCTTGCATTGGGCGCGTAGAACGGGTTGTTGCCCACCTCGTCCCAGCTTTCGAAAGGAATGGCAATGGGCCCCAGCTGGCTCATATAGCCGCGCACGCGCACCCCATACTGAAGAGCGAGCCATTTCTTTGCAATCGCGCCGCCCGCCACGGTGGGCGCGGTCAGGCGGGCCGACGACCGGCCGCCGCCACGCGGGTCGCGGACACCGTATTTGTTCCAGTACGTATAGTCGGCGTGGCCGGGGCGGAAAGTATCTTCTATGTTGCTGTAGTCTTTGCTGCGCGCATCGGTATTGCGGATCAGCAAACCGATGGGGGCCCCGGTGGTAACCCCTTGATAAACGCCCGACAGAATTTCAACCCTGTCGGCTTCCTGGCGCTGGGTCACATGACGCGAAGTGCCGGGACGGCGCCGGTCGAGCTCGGCTTGTATGTCGTCTTCGGTAAGATCCATGCCGGCGGGGCAGCCATCTACCACCGCGCCGATGGCCGGGCCATGCGATTCGCCGAAATTAGTGACACAAAAAAGCTTACCTAGGGTATTGCCGGACATGATTGATAGATAACAGATTGAAAACTGAAGGAATGAACACCGCGCCGAAGCGAGCACGAAAAACGCCAAAGCGAATTATGGCATTTCAAGTACGCGACGTGAGGCCATAACATCATAATATGAGATCAAGGCGCGCCAGGAATTCCAGGCGCCGCATTTTGATACCCGCCTTCGGGCGCCGGCCCCTTGATGCCACACCGCCGTATCGGGCATCGTCGCGCTTGAATCACGACGAGCAACTTACATGCAGCTCGCGCGCCCAGTCTGGGGCCTGGGCCGCGTACGACTCATAGCCCGCACGTTCGGTATAAGGCGCACGCAACAGCATAAGCAAGGTTTCGATCTCTCCGGCATCGTCGTTTTCAGCCGCGCGAATGGCTTGCTCGGCCAGATGATTGCGTAATACATATAACGGGTTGGCCAGGCGCATGTGCTCGATCCGCTCCGCCTCGGGGCGCCCGTCAAGCTCGAGGCGCCGGCAATAGGCATCGAGCCAGGCTTGCGCCGCCTCGCGGTCGGTAAACAACTCGAAGAACGGTTCGGGATCAAGCGGGGCGCCGGCCAAGCGCCGAAAACTCAAGGTGAAGTCGGCCTTCTGGGTATGCAACAATCTCCACCAGTCGTCCACCAGCACTTCATCACCCTCGCGCCAGCCGCGCAGGCCGAACTTGCGCACCAGGTTGCCATGATAGGCATCCATAAAATCTTGCTCGAAATGGCCCAGTTGCTCGCGCAGGTCTTCCGCCTCGGCGCCGAGCACGGCCAAGCTGCCGGCCAGCCGATAGAGATTCCAATGCATGACCGAGGGCTGGGTGTTCCAGGCGTAGCGGCCCTGGGTGTCGGTATGGTTGCAAATATGGCCGATCTGGAAGGCATCCATGAAGCCGTAGGGGCCGTAATCCAAAGTAAGGCCAATGATCGACATATTGTCGGTATTCATTACTCCATGGCAAAAACCGGCGGTTTGCCAATCGGCGGCCAGGCGGGCCGAGCGCGCAACGACTTCGCGCAAGAAGCGCAGCAGCACGCCATGCTCGCCTTGCGTCTGGCCGGCGGGCTCATCGCGGCAAGCCGGGTAAAAGCGGTCGACCACGTAGTCGAGCAAAATTCGCATCTGGGCAGGCTGATGATTCCAATGTTCGAATGAGCCAAAACGCACAAACGTGGGTGAGACCCGGGTGACGACAGCCGCCCGTTCGACGGTCTCGCGGTATACAGGGTCGCGCGCTGTAACCAGGGCCAGGGATCGGGTGGTGGGAATGCCCAGGCCCGCCATGGCTTCACCTGCCAGGTACTCGCGCACCGACGAACGTATCACGGCTCGGCCATCGCCCATGCGTGAATATGGGGTCATGCCCGAGCCCTTTAGCTGAAGCTCGAAATTACCTTGCGGCCCCATGACTTCGCCCAGCAGGTGCGCCCTGCCGTCGCCCAATTGGCCCGCCCAGACACCGAACTGGTGCCCGCTGTAGACCGCCGCCAGGGTATCGCCGCGCGCCAACCCGCGGTTGCCCGAACACACGTCCAGAAAATCAGGCCGGCCCAGGGCGGCTTGCGACAAACCCAGCATGCCTGCCACCTGGACATTGGCATGGAGCAATCGGGGCTGATCCAACGGCTGCGGCTGAAGCCGGGTGTAGAACTCCGGCGGCAAGCCGGCAAAGGAGTTGACCGTGGGCAAGTCGTCGATAGAGTCTAAGCTCATGACGGATGGACCTCGCTTGATGAGCGCGCCGCCGCTTTCGCCGCACGCTTGGCCGGCCGCAAATACATGATGCAGCACAGGTAGAAGACGAAGCTCAATACGATCTCGATGGAGGCCATGGCCACCGAAGCGGCAGACGGATCAGAATAGGCCCGCACCACACCCTCCATGAAATACAGCAAGATCAGCATTGCAGCCCACTGCATCGTATAGAGGTTTCCCTTGAGCACGCCGCGCAGCGGCAACAACAAAGGCAGTACCTTCAGCACCAGCCACGAGCCGCCCGGGCGCAAGGGAGCCAGCCAAAGCTCCCACAACAGGCAAAGCGCGATCAAGCCAAGCAGCGATACCGAGGCGCCGTAGCGCAATGCAGGATTCAGTCGGGGTGTAGTCATACTGGTATTATTACCCGGATTGATAAACGAGTTTTCATAGAACGGCGCGTGCGCCGTGGTCAGCACCTATCATGCAACGTGAAGACGCCGGTAAAGCCTCTAATCCGAAAAGCCGACGAGCCCGGTCTTCAGACCGGCTGAGCAGCGTGGGCAAGGCAGCGCAATACGCGCTGCGACGCGCCGGCGAAAAAAGGCTGCCGCAGATCGCCGCCAGCCTTACGTACACCACCGTGCTTGCCATCGTTCCGTTGCTGGCCGTCGTGCTTTCGCTGTTCACGGCGTTCCCGCTGTTCGCGGAATTCAAGCTGGCGCTCGAAAACTTCCTCACCACCAGTCTGATGCCGCCTTCCGTGTCGGACACGGTCATGACGTACCTCAATCAGTTTGCGGCCAAGGCCTCCGGCCTGACCGCGGTGGGCACCATCTTCCTCATTGTGGTCTCCGTCATGCTGATCATGACCATCGACGGAGTGCTGAACGACATCTGGAGCGTTGAGCAGCGACGGCCCCTGCGCCAGCGCATGCTGGTGTACTGGGCGATTATCTCTCTGGGTCCGATCCTGGCCGGGGCCAGCCTCTGGACGACCACCGTGCTGACCCAGCAATCGCTGGGCCTGGTAGGCGAGATGTCTACCGGCGTGAACCTGCTGCTCTCAGTGGTGCCGGTGCTTATCACCGGGGTGGGCTTTGCCGCCTTATTCGTCTATGTGCCCAACCGCGACGTCTACTGGCGCGACGCCCTGGCCGGCGGCATGGGCACCGCCGTGGTTCTTGCCCTGATGAAATCGGGTTTTGCGCTGTATATCTCTCGCTTCCCCTCGTACACCATCATTTACGGCGCCTTTGCCACCCTGCCGATTTTCCTGCTATGGATTTATCTGTCGTGGCTCGGTATTTTGCTGGGCGCCACGGTGGCCGCCACCTTGCCCGCCCTTCGCATGCGACGCTGGGCCGAACAGCGCCAGCCCGGCGCTGCCATTGTCGATGCCATTACCATCATGCGCTTGCTGCGCAGCGCTCAGGGAACCCCCATTCCCGGCCGCAGCTCGCGCTTTTTAAGCGCCCATCTGCGATTGCATCCTGATGAGCTCAACCATATTCTGACCACCCTGCGCGACCTTGGCTATGCCGTGCCGACCCAAGACAAAGACAAGGGCTCCGACCAGTGGGTGCTGGCCTGCGACATGGGACAGGCAAAGCTGGGCCGGCTGGTCGACGTTCTGTTGATAGATCGCCACCAGGAAGCCTTGCAAAAGTTGCCTTGCCTGCTGCCGGGAATCGCCGCCGCACTGACCAACCAGCCCGACCTGACCCTCGACGACCTGCTCGATCGCAACGAAACCTCGCAACCTTTCGTTGCGAGCGAACACGAAAATATACAGTCTGCCGCCCGCCTACCCCAAAGCAAGGATATAAGGCAAAATACAACTACAACGAAGCAGACCGAGGAGACGCAACATGTTGAAAGTCAGTGAGATACTGCGAGTCAAGGGGCACACCCTTTACACCGCCACCCCTGACATGCCCATTACCAAGGCGCTCGAAACCATGAGCGAACAAGACATCGGCTCTCTGGTCATCATGGAACACGGTGAATTGGTGGGCATGCTTACCTTCCGCGAAATTATTCGCCATCTGCACGCCAATGGCGGCGATACCGGCACCAACACCATACGCAGCATCATGGACGACGCTCCAGTCAGCGTCACGCCCAATACCAGCGCTCAAGAAGTGCAGCGCCTGATGCTGGATAAGCACGCGCGCTATATGCCGGTCATGGACGGGCCGGTCTTGCAAGGCGTCATCTCTTTTTACGACATGGCCCAGGCCATCGTCGCGGCCCAGCAATTCGAAAACAATATGCTCAAGGCCTACATCCGCGATTGGCCCGGCGACGGAGAGGCCCTCAAGGTCGAAGAAGGCGGCTGAAACAGGCTCTTCATTCGGCACGCAAGACCAGATCGTTCCAAGCCCGCTCGAGCATCGCCGGGTCGTTCGCATTCAACAAGCCGGCATCCGATAACGTGCGTCGCCAATAGCGTGATCCGGGGCGTCCGGACATCCAGCCAAGCATGGGTTTGAGCACCATGCGCAATGGTACGCCTTGCCCTACCTGCCCTTGTGCGTAATCGACCATCGCATTCACGACTTGCCCTGGTTCGGGCAAGTGGACATCCGGATCGACCAGGCGCGACAATTCGGACAATACCCCCGGATTGTGCCAGGCCGCCCGCCCCAGCATCACGCCGTCAAAATCGTCCAGATGGCGGTAAGCCGCATCCGCTTCGGCCACGCCGCCATTCAACACGATGGTGCTGTCAGGAAAATCGGCCTTCAGCCTGCGCACTGCGTCGTAGCGCAACGGGGGTATCTGGCGGTTATCTTTGGGCGACAAGCCTTTGAGCACCGCATTTCGGGCGTGCACGACAAACACCTTGCACCCCACGTGATGCAGGGCGCCGACAAAGTCGCGCACGAAGCCATAGGATTCGTCGTAGTCTAGCCCCAGCCGGTGCTTGACCGTCACCGGAATCGACACCGCGTCCTGCATGGCCTTGATGCAGTCGGCCACCAGCGCGGGGTCGGCCATCAGGCAGGCGCCGAAGGCCCCGCGCTGAACGCGGTCAGACGGGCAGCCGCAGTTCAAGTTGATTTCGTCGTATCCCCATTGTTCGCCTAACCTGGCGCTGTCGGCCAGTGCCTGGGGATCGCTTCCCCCCAATTGCAGGGCCACCGGCTGCTCTGATTCATGGAAGTCCAGATGGCGCGCAATATCGCCATGCAGCAGTGCTCCGGTCGTGATCATCTCGGTATACAGGCGCGCGCGCGGGGCCAGGAGCCGGTGAAAGAAACGGCAATGGCGATCCGTGACGTCGATCATGGGGGCGACGCAGAAGCGCCATCCGGAATCGGCTTGCATAGGGGATTTCACGATACGGTATAGTGATTGGTTGCGGGTAAACGATGATTTTAACGTCTCGAGCCCGCCGCCTCGGTTCGCGCCCCTTGGCCCTCTGCTTTACAATCCGGCTTTGCCGCATGTTGCGGCGCCACCTTTCATTGTCTGCTTATTTTTCTATGGCTGTCTTTACCCCTGTCAGCGACGACGACGCACGCGAGCTTTTGAATCATTACTCTCTGGGCGAACTGGTTTCTCTGCGGGGCATTACCGCCGGCATCGAAAACACCAACTACTTCATCACCACCACCCAGGGTGAGTACGTGTTGACACTGTTCGAGGTGCTAACCTACGAACAATTGCCTTTCTATATTGAATTGATGCACCATTTGGCGCACAACGGCATTCCTGTTCCCGAACCCCAGACGCGCAAAAACGGCGAACGCCTGGGACTCTTGCACGGCAAGCCCACGGCCATTGTCACGCGGCTTTCAGGCGGCTACGAGCCCGATCCGGGTCCGATGCATTGCGCGCTGGCCGGCGCGACCCTGGCACGCACCCACTTGGCGGGCCGCAGCTTCTCCATGCGGCAACCCAATCTGCGAGGCCTGGCCTGGTGGCGCGAAACCGTTCCCAAGGTGCTGCCCTTTCTTGACGAGGCGCAAGCTCAGCTGATCAGTACGGTGCTTGAAGAACAAACTGTCTTTGCCGCGTCCGACACATATCGCGAATTGCCATTCGGGCCGGCGCACTGCGACTTGTTTCGGGACAACGTGTTATTTGACGGCACCTTCGAGACACCGCGCATGGGGGGCTTCATTGACTTCTACTTTGCGGGTTGCGACACCTGGCTGTTCGATGTGGCGGTAAGCGTGAACGACTGGTGCATCGAGCGCAACAGTGGCGCCTTCATTGACGAAAAAGTGCAGGCGTGGCTGCAAGCCTATGCCAAGGAACGCCCGTTCACGGCCGCAGAACGTCAGGCATGGCCGCTATTGTTGCAGGCCGCCGCACTGCGCTTCTGGACATCAAGGCTGTTCGATTATTTCCTGCCGCGCCCCGCGCAGACTCTCAAGCCGCATGATCCAAGGCATTTTGAACGAGTGCTGCGCCAGCGGCGCTTGGTATCCGCCCCTGTTTTGCCATAGGGCCGGCCAACAACACGGCCCGCTCACGCTGAAAAGAAAATTATGCAAGCTGCCAAACTGCCCTTTCGTGCCGGCTGGTCATGGATACAGGAAGGAGGCCGGATATTCAGGCGCCAACCCCTTGCCATGTTCTTCTGGGGCTTGCTGACCAGCCTGTTCATCACGATCTCGTCGGTGATACCCATTCTGGGACAAATGCTGCTGATCGCCGCCACACCCGTCCTTACCTTCATCACCCTGTGCGCCTGCCGCCATATCTCGAACGGCCGGCAAATGATGCCCGGCATGTGGCTCGAGCCGCTACGCGACAAAGATGTGCGGCGCCGCTTGTTTCGTCTGGGCCTGGCGTACCTGGCATGTTGCATGTTGGCCGGCTTTGCTGCGACCCTGCCATTCCTTGGGCAACTTACAGCGGCGATCGTCGATGGCGCCAATGTAGACCCGGCTGTCTTGTTCGACGCCCTGCTTCGGCCGCTGATCACCTTTGCCGTCTTGTACGTGATGATCTCGGCGCTGTTCTGGCACGCGCCGGCCCTGACGGGCTGGCACGGCATCAAACTGGTGCAGGCCCTGTTTTATTCCATGGTGGCCTGTTGGCGCAACAAATGGCCTTTCCTGCTGTATGGCCTGAGTTGGGGCGCCATTTTCATGGCTGTGCAGTTCTGCGGCACCATATTAACGTCTGTGGGGCTGCCGTCGGGCATGGTGCAACTGGTTCTGATGCCGGTCAACATTATTGTGGCGGCCATCCTGTACTGTAGCTTCTACCCGACTTACATGAGCGTCTTCGGCGTCAATTACGCCACTTCGGCCGGCGACGGGGCCGGCACCGCCGACGACAGTGACGCCTAAAGCCAATCGTGCCACACGGGCTTGAGGCCCGTGGGCAAGTTGGGCAAAGAGCCCAGATCGACATGGCTTTCACTAGGTGCATGAAAATCTGATCCACGCGAAGCGAGAAAACCATAACGGCGCGCCACCTCTGCGTATTCCTGGTATTGCTCGGGCCGGTGGCTTCCCGTGATTACCTCGATGCCTTCACCACCCAACTGCTTGAACACGTCAAAAAAAGCATCCAACTGGGTGGAGTCATAGGTATAGCGCCCCGGGTGGGCAATTACGGCTCGGCCGCCGGCGCCCACTATCCATTGCACGGCGTCCTCGAGCCTGGCCCAGTCAACGCGCACGTTGCCTGATCGTCCCTCGCCCAAATAGCGGTCAAAGACCTCTTGCATCGTCTTGCAATAGCCCTGTTCGAGCAAAAAACGAGCAAAATGCGTACGACTTAGCAATTGCGGATTAGATGCGTAGCGCAAGGCGCCTTCGTAGCTGTCTGGCACACCCATGCCTTCGAGCCGTTCGCCAATGTGGCGGGCGCGCTCGACCCGGCCGGCCCGAATGGAAGTCAGGCCTTGCTCAAGAGGCACGTAAGTTGGGTCGATATTGAGACCAACGATATGAACCGTCCGCTTGGCCCACGTGGCTGAGATCTCGACGCCGGGCACAAAAGGCAGATCAAGCTCACGACATGCCGCCTGAGCCTCTGCCAAGCCGGAAAGCTCGTCATGATCGGTTAAAGACCACAACTGCACCCCGCCTTCGGCCGCGCGCCGCGCAAGCGCCGACGGCGTCAGCACCCCGTCGGAAATCAGCGAGTGGCAATGCAGGTCGGCGTTAAGGGAAATGGTTGAACTCATCTGATCCATTGTACCGGGCCGGCGCCAGGAGCCGCCACCGCATCGGGCCGGACAGGGTCAATCCGAGCCGAGGAAAAAGTGTTTTATCGGCTGAATCTGTTCGTCGCTCAGTAAAGTCGGGGCATGGCCGACACCGGCGAACTCGACCAGTTGCGTATGCGCATTGCGCGCCGACATCTCGCGGGCCGTGTCTTCTGTAAGGACGTCGGATTCAGTGCCCCGCAATACCAGGATGGGCGAGGCAAGGCTTTCAAAAGCCGACCATAACATCTGTTCGGCCGCATCCAGCGTCGCCTCGTTCTGCAGCGCCATGGGCTCGGCAAGGCGAAGGTCATAGTGCCTGATCCAGCGGCCGTTTTCCTGATTGAACACATCTCGAGTCAGGCGATTCCATTGCTCTTGCGTATGCGGTCCAAAACCTTGGGAAACCCCCTGCACATAGGCTACCGCTTCGTCGAAGGTATCGAAGGACACGTTTTTGCCCACATAAGCGGCAATGCGCGCCAGGCCTTGCCGATCGAGACGTGGACCAATGTCGTTCAGCGCCATCTTGCCCAAGCGAAGGGATCTGGCGGCCGGCAACCCGAAGTTTCCGCGCTGCGGCCGTTGAAGAGAAGATGCGGCCAGGGCCCCGGCAAGGCCCAGACCGATCAGCCCTCCCATTGAGGTGCCCAGCCAGTCGACTTCATCCACGTCGAGCCGGGCGATCAACGTGAGAATATCGGAAATATATTGCGGCACCGTATACCCGGCCGGGTCCGCCAACCAGTCGGAACGCCCCCGCCCGACGATGTCCGGGGCCACGACCCGGTATCTTGAAGCAAGCCTCTGAGCCAGTTCGTCGAAATCCCGGCCACAGCGGGTCAGGCCGTGCACGCACACCAGGGTCTTGTCACTGCTCGGGCTACCCCATTCCCAATACGCCATGCGGTGGATGCCCGATGGGCCGGCGCAACTTACGTATTCGAGGCGGGGTTCAGACATGGCAAATCCTAGACGGGAACAGCGGGGGATTCGGTGCGCAGACAAGCTGCGCACGGCTTATTCACGCAGCCGAGACGAGCTCTGCAAGCCCGAAAAATAGTAACCGATTTCGTCGTCATAGGCCGCCGGCATCGCGATGAGGCTCCACCATGAGCCCTTCGGCGCGGGATCGAACCGTTATCGCGCCGTGCAGGTCGGTCCTCCAGAATTGTGCGCCCGCACGCTCCCAACGACGCTGCACCACCGGGTGCGGATGGCCGTAGCGATTCCAGCGCCCCGCCTGGGCAATTACATGTGCCGGCCCGGCATGCGCAACCAATTCGGCACTGGACGAGCTGCGTGAACCGTGATGAGCCGCCAGCAGCACGTCAATGGGGCCGACGTCGCGCGCGACGATCTCGATCTCTTGGGCTTGGCCGATGTCGCCGGTCAATAGCGCATAGTGATAGCGGCCCCGGATACGCAGGACACAACTTTGCGCATTGCGTATCCGTGAACTGCTTTTCGAACCGACCTCCGGCGCAGACGCCAGCGGCCACAGGAAATCGAACTGCACGCCATCCACCTGCCAGGAGACGCCCTCCCGGCAGCGCGACGTGGCTTGCGGCAACGAGGGCAACTGCGTGGGAACACCCAGCAAAGCGGCCTCGCGTTTCAAGTAAGCCACGACATCAAACGGACTGTAGGATTGGTTCACCGGCCTGGCAGCCAGCACGCTGCGCATACCGCCCACATGATCCAGATCGGCATGGGACACAACCAGTACATCGAGCCGGCTCACACCTTTGGCGCGCAAAAATGGCACTACGCTGCGCGAGGCGGCATCGGAGTCGGGCCCATGACGGATGCCCGTGTCAAACAGCAAGGCATGATTGGCGGTGAGCACCACCACGGCGGAACCCTGGCCCACGTCCAGCGCCACCATATCCCAAGCCCCATCGGGCGGACGCTCGGGGCGCCACAGCAGCGCCGGCAGCATCAACATCCACCCCGCCGCCCGCAAGGGCAAGCCGCGAGGCATGAGCGCAGCCGCCAGGCCGGCCAACGCCAACACAATCGCCCAGGCAGGAGCCGCGGGCGCGTCCAGGCTGGCCGCGTCGTTCTGGGCCAGCCACTGCGTGGGCAACATCATCAGCCGTAAGGGCTCATGAGCAAGCCACGTCAAGCCATGAGCCGCCCAGCCCAACGCCGGAACCATCGACGCCAAGGCCAGAAGCAGCGAAAGCGGCGTCACGACAAGGCTGATGATCGGAATGGCATAAGCGTTCGCCAGCGGCGAAACAATTGAAATTTCGTTGAACAACAAGGCCAGCACCGGCATCAAGCCGGCCGTCACGGTCAGCTGCAATTTGCACGCAGCCAGAAGCCAGTCCCACAGACGTCGTTGCTTTGTCGCCTCATGAACAGACGCCCCCAACCAACGGCCGCTGGTCAGCAGCACAGCCACCGCCCCGAACGACAGCCAGAACCCGCTGGCCGTCAATGCCCAGGGGTCCATTGCCACCACTGCGGCGGCAGCCAGCAACAACACCCGCCAAGGCCCGAGGGGCAGGCGCAAAAGATGGGCCGCCGCCAAGACGCTCAACATCAGAAAGGTTCGTCTGGCCGGCACGCCCCAGCCGGCCAACAGGCAATACACCCAGGCCACTGCCAAAGCAGCCAGACAGGCTGCCACCTGGGCCGGCACACGCTCGGCCAGCGGCCTGCCAAGCCAAGCCAGACGCCTCCAAAGCCATAAGCACAGCAATCCGCCAATGGCCGCAATCATGGTGATATGGCTGCCACTGATGGAAATAAGATGGGTAATTGACGTGCGGTTGAATGTAAGCCAGTCTTCGGGCGCCACCCCCGCCTGGTCTCCAATTGTGAGCGCCAGCAAAACCGGTCCGTACCGCAGGTCGGCCAAGTATGGCGCCATGGCCTCGCGCACGCGGTGACGGGCACGTTCCGCGACCACCGATAAACTCGCCCACGGTTCATCGTACAGATAGCGGGGCGTGCCGCGCACACTGCCCACGGCGCGCACGCCCGTGGCCAACACGTGGCCTTCATAGTCAAAACCATGAGGGTTGCTCAACCCGTGCGGAGTACGAAGATTGAGCGACATGCGCCATACCTGCCCTGGCACCAGGTCGGGAAACGGGTGGCCGGCGCCAGGCTGCTTGCGCGCGTATGGGCCCGCGTAATCAGCACCATGCCACGAAACCTGGATATGACGAGGAATGCCCGGAGGTAGGGATTCAAGCACTTGCGCCTCAAACCGCCGGCTATCGGGCAGCACGCGCGGCAGCGTTTCGATACGCAGCACCACCCGCGAAACCTGATCCTCGTCCGTGGGGCTTAGCGAGTCGGCCAGCCTCTGGTGCATATGAAACGAGACCCAGGCCAGGCCCAATACGAAGGCCCACAGTGGAGCCAGCCATTTCAAGCGGCGTCCGTAGATGCCCCGGACTCTCTTCCATGGCACCACAACCGCTGTCGAAAAAAATAGCAAACCGCCCGACAGACAGATCCATTCAAAGGGTTCCGGCAAGCGCGGCAGCACGTGCACCAGGGCCGCCCCTGCAAGGGCCGCAATAATGCTCAAGCGCCCGACCATTTCCCATTCCCGCAGCCACACAGATGAACCGACTTATGCATGCCCATGCGGCCGCCCTTTCGTGTGCCGGCGAATGCCGGCGTACAGAGACCAGCCATGGTAGGACGGTTACAGCAAGCCGACGCCGTCAAAGAGATAAATACATCCCCTCGGCTTATGCGTATAAACGCGGCCCGTGCCCGGCCATGGACGGCATTCCGGCAACGCCGCGTCCGAATACACAGCCAAAACGGCATTTTTGTTATTATTTGCGCCACATTTCCGGGAGAAGAACTTGAAAGCTATTATCGTCGGCGCCGGCATCGGCGGGCTGACTTTGGCCCTGATGCTGCACAAGCGGGGCATAGAATGCGAGGTTTTTGAAAGCGTGCGGGAGCTGAAGCCGCTGGGAGTGGGCATCAACCTGCTGCCTCATGCCGCGGCAGAGATGCAACAGGTGGAAATGCTGGAGACGTTGCAGGCCAATTCCGTAGCCACCTCGGCGCTGCACTACTACAACCGCTTCGGCCAAAGCATCTGGGAAGAAGCCCGAGGACTGGCGGCGGGCTACCCCGTACCTCAACTATCCATCCATCGCGGACGGCTCCAGCTTCTTCTGGCCAAAGCAGTGCGCGAGCGACTGGGCGCCCACAAGCTTCATACCGGCATGGCGTTCGAATCGCTGACTCAGGACGACAAAGGCGTCACCGCCCTGTTCCGCGATCGCTCGAACAATGACGCCCCTACGAAAGTTCAAGGCGACGTCCTGATCGGCGCCGACGGCATCCATTCCGCCGTGCGTAAAGGCTTTTATCCCGACCGCGACGAGTTTCGCTTCTCGGGTCGCATACTATGGCGCGCGGTTACCTATACCCGCTCGTACCTGGATGGACGCACCATGTTCATGGCCGGCCACCAAGACCAAAAATTCGTGGCGTACCCGATCTTGGACGAGGCCGCGCCGGCCGGCACGACCGCCGTCAACTGGATCGCCGAGCTCAGCGTTCCCGAAGGCGAAGTATCTTATACCGACTGGAACCGCGTCGTGGATAAATCCGTATTCGCTGCCCCATTCCAAAGCTGGAAATGGCCGTGGATCGACATTCCCGCCCTCATCGACGGCACACAAGCCATCTATGAGTTTCCCCTGGTCGATAAAGACCCCCTGCCGCGCTGGACCCACGGCAAAGTCACGCTAATGGGTGATGCCGCCCACCCTCTTTA
Source organism: Pusillimonas sp. (assembly GCF_044464525.1). Taxonomy (NCBI): domain Bacteria; kingdom Pseudomonadati; phylum Pseudomonadota; class Betaproteobacteria; order Burkholderiales; family Alcaligenaceae; genus Pusillimonas; species Pusillimonas sp. Next base: position 41,214 of record NZ_JBIQLE010000021.1, on the reverse strand, counting down.
TCCCATCGGATCGAATGGTTCCGCGCAGGCCATCCTGGACGCACGCAGCCTGGCGGACCGGCTGTTGGAAACCGTTCAGAAACACCACCGCGATACTGAAGCGGCGCTCAAGGAATATGAGGCCGAGCGCCTGCCGGCGACCACCGGCATCATCTTGCGCAACCGCCTGAACGGGCCCGAGCAGGTAATGCAGATGGCGCACGAGCGGGCGCCGAAAGGCTTTGCGCACATCAATGACGTCATCCCGCAACAGGTGCTGGAAGAAATGGCCATGCGCTACAAACGCGCGGCCGGCTTTGATCCTTCCCGGCTTAAGCCCAAGGCCTGACTCTCGTTGGAGCGGCATCGGCGCAGCGCCAAGCCTGCCTCAGCGCGCCACGCCGGCCCCGACCCCCAGCCTGCGTGCCAAGCGGGGCAAGGCTCGTAGCGCGTTGGCCCCAGTAACCGCCCTGACCTGATCGGCCGTTGTGCCCCGAAGTTCGGCCAGCGAGGCGGCGACGCCCGCCACGCTGGCCGGCTCGTTGCGGCTGCCGATTTCCAGCCAGGCGGGCGGGATATCCGGCGCATCGGTTTCCAGGACTAACGACTCCAGCGGCAAGCCGGCCGCCAGCCGCCTTATCTGCAAGGCTCGGTCAAAGGTCATGGCGCCTCCGAACCCCAGCACAAAGCCTTGTTCAATGAACTGCTCGGCCTGCTGAAAACTTCCGTTGAAGGCATGGCCTATACCCCCAATTCGGGGGCGTCGGCGCAAATGCTTGAGCAAGATGTCTTGCGATCGACGAACGTGCAGTATTACCGGCAGATTGAATCGCGCAGCCAGGTCGAGTTGGGCTGAATAAAAATTTTCCTGCCGTTCCCGCATGGATTCAGTCTTGAGCTGGGGAAGAAAGAAATCCAGGCCGATCTCGCCGACACCCACGAAACGCGGATCATCCAACGACTTTTCTATCTCGTGCTCGAGCACTTCAAGATCAGTGTCGGCTGCCTGGGGCACGCAAATGGGATGGATGCCCAACGCGTAAGCCCCGCCCGGGAACGAATGCGCCAGTTGCCGTACTCGTGCAAAATTGGCGCGATTGATGGCGGGAATGACGATAAGGTCCACGCCCGCGCCCTGCGCTCTGGCAATGACCTCATTACGGTCATGATCAAATTCGGATGCATCCAGGTGGCAATGCGTATCGATCAGCATGGAAACGGTCCTTTATCCCAACGTCCATTGGGCAGACTATTCGCAATAGCGTATCAGCCATGCTGCATCAGCGCGCGTCTGCCTCGGCATCGACCAGCGACCCATCATCCATGAACAATCGCCTGTCGGCCAGGGCGGCCAGGGTCGGGTCATGAGTAACGATGGCAAACGCCGTACCCGATTCTTCATTCAAGCGCACCAGCAGCTCGAACATGGTCTGGGCGGTGTGCCTATCGAGGTTTCCGGTGGGCTCGTCGGCCAACACGCAGGCCGGCTTGGTGACCAGCGCCCTGGCCAACGCCACGCGCTGCCTTTCACCGCCGGAAAGCTGGCCTGGGTAATGCCCCATGCGATGGGCCAGGCCGACCTGCTCAAGCATGTCGGCCGCCTGCTCGCGTGCGGCGCCGCGGCTTTGTCGGCGCACGATAAGGGGCATGGCCACGTTGTCCAGGGCCGAAAATTCGGAAAGCAGGTGGTGGAACTGGTAGACGAAGCCCAGGCTGCGGTTGCGCACTTGGCTGCGGCGGGCCTCGGACAAGCCATCCCCCGATTCGCCGTCGACCCACACTGAGCCCGAATTGGGCTGGTCAAGCAGGCCAAGCAAATGCAGCATGGTGCTTTTCCCAGAACCGGAAGCCCCCACCACCGCCACCATTTCGCCGCGTGCCACGTGCAGACTTACGTCGCGCAACACATCGACGCGTTGGCCGCCTTCGTCGTAATACTTGACCAGATTGCGGGCGATCAGGACATGGTCGGGGTTGTTCGTTAACGTGTCAGTCATGGCGCAGTACCTGTGCCGGTTGCAGCCGCGACGCCCGCCAGCTTGGATAGATGGTGGCCAGCAAAGAAAGAACCAAAGAGGTGATGGTAACGATCATGATATCGCTTGCCTCGGGATTCGATGGCAGTTCGCTGATGAAATATATCTGTTGGGGCAGGAACTCAATGCCCAACATACGTTCGATGAAAGGCACAATCACGTCGATGTTGTAGGCGACCAGCATGCCCAGGCCCACCCCTGCCAAGGTGCCGATCACCCCGATAAGAGCGCCCTGCACCAGGAAGATGCGCCCGATTTCACGCGGGGTCGCACCCAGGGTGCGCAAGATGGCGATGTCCGACTGCTTGTCCTTGACTGCCATCACCAATGACGACAATAGATTGAAAGCGGCCACCGCCACGATCAAGGCCAGAATCAGGAACATCATGCGCTTCTCGGTTTGCACGGCGGCAAACCATGTGCGATTGTTCTCGGTCCAGTCGCGCACCCTTGCGTACGGCGGAACCATATCGCGCAGTTCTTGAGCCACTTGCGGCGCGCGCTGCATGTCGTCGATGCGCAGCCGAATGCCGCTGGTTCCGCTGTCCCGGAACACACGCGCAGCATCCTGCACGTTGATGAACGCCATCGATGCATCGTATTCGTAATAGCCAGAGGAAAATATTCCCCGGACAGTGAACTGGCGCATGCGTGGAGTGAACCCCGCCGGCGACACTGAACCCTGCGGCGCCAAAACCAATAAGGTATCGCCGGGGCGCACGCCCAAGGCATCGGCCAGATGGCTTCCCAACACGATGGCAAATGAGCCTGGTTCGAGTACGTTCAGGTCGGCGTCCGTCATTTGTGCCGCAATATCGGATACCGCCGCTTCGCTGCCGGGCTCGATGCCTCGCAATTGAACGCCGCTAAGCGATTGCCCCCGCACCAGCATGGCCTGCGCCGCAACGAACGGAGCCTCGCCCTTGACGGCGGGGTGGCGCCTAGCCTGAGCCGCCAGGTCTTCCCACTGCTCGAGCACCTGACCGGGTTCGGTACCGGGAACGAAGACTTCGACGTGCGGCAGGACCGACAGCATGCGGTCTCTGACCTGGGTCTGGAAGCCATTCATCACCGACAGCACCACAATCAATGCGGCAACGCCCAGCGCGATGCCCGCCATTGAGGTGCCGGCGATAAAGGAAACGAAGCGGTCCCGCCGGCCGCCCCGCCGGGCGCCGCGCGACACGCCGGCATAGCGCGATCCTATCCAAAATTCATAAGACATTCTTGCAAACCACCTTTTTGTTCTCGTCCATGCCTGTGCCGATTCGCGCTGATTCACACAGACTACAATTCACGCATGCACATCGTACTTCCAGGCGCGCTGCCCGGCCCCGAAGCGGCACGGGCGCTGCTTCCTCACCTTGAAAAAACCGCTCCCACTTTCGTGGGCTGGCTTTCGGGCGGGCGGGCCAGGATGCAAGCCGTCGAACCGGAGGTTTCAGGCTGCACCGCCTACGAGCAGTGGCAGTTGGAACAAGCCCGTTTCTCGCCCGAGCCGCAACAGAATCTTAACGCGGGATTAGGGCCTTTATTGACCGAAAACCGCGATATCGAACCGAAGCAGCCAGTTTGGCTGGCCGAGCTGATCCACATGGCTCCCACTCAAAGCAGCACGGCGTTGCTCACTGCGCTCGACCTAAATATTACGCAAGAGCAGAGTGTAGCCTTGTTCGAATCGGCGCAAACGCTGTTCGACGAAACTGGTTTCCATCTGCATCACGACAGCCATACGCGTTGGCGCATCGACCCGCCCCCCGGCTTCGCCTTCCACAGCACAAGCCCATCCGTGGTGGCGACGGCTTCAGTCAACGACTGGTGGCCGCAAGACGAAGCCGTGCGCCCCTGGAGACGCCTGTTCAACGAAATACAGATGCTGTGGTTCGATCACCCCGTCAACCTGGCCCGACAGGCGCAAGGCGAGCGCCCCGTCAATGGCTTATGGTTGTTCGGCGGGGGTCGAATGGAACAGTTGGCTACAGCGCCTTCGCCCGTCGAAACCCGTCATTATCGAGCCCTGCTTGCCCCATTCATGGCCCAGGACTGGGGCGGCTGGCTGGCCGCCCTGGCCGAGCTCGAGGCAGAGGTCTTTGTCCCGCTGGCGCGACAAGGAACGCAGCCCGAACTGGTGCTTACAGGACGCAATGAAATCGTCACGCTCGAACCGCGCGCCATGGCCCGCTTGGCGAAGTGGCTGCGCGGCGGCCGCAACACATGGAGTAAATGGTGGTTGTACCGAAATTAAGTACCCGTTCCCCCGACCAAAGCGCCTTCATGGCGCTGGAGGCGGCGGGAATTCATCCTTTGCTGTGCCGCCTGTGGGCGGCCCGCGGCGTACGCAACGCCGATGAAACCCTGTTGAAATGGGGCGCGATGATACCGCCCGTTCACTTGACCCACGTGGACGCCGCGGCGGGCATCCTGGCCGATGCCATCGCTGCGGGCCAAAAGTTATTGATCATCGCGGACTACGACTGCGACGGGGCAACGGCCTGCGCGGTGGGCTTGCGCGCCCTGCGTGCTATGGGCGCCGACGTGGATTTTCTGGTTCCCAACCGATTCGAGACCGGCTACGGGCTGTCACCCGAAGTGGTCCAGCTTGCACTGAAACACCATGCCGGCAAGCCCGACATGCTGATCACGGTCGATAACGGCATTGCCAGCGTCGACGGCGTGGCTGCGGCACGGGAGGCCGGAATGCAGGTGTTGGTCACCGATCACCATTTGCCCGGCCCCACCTTGCCGGACGCCCTTGCCATCGTCAATCCCAACCAGCCCGGTTGCGGCTTTCCTTCGAAGAACTTGGCGGGGGTAGGCGTAATCTTCTATCTGATGCTCGCCTTGCGAGCCGAGCTGCGACGCCGTGGCGTATACGCCGCCGACGGCGGGCCCCGCCTGGATATGCTCGCCGACCTGGTGGCATTGGGCACAGTGGCCGACGTCGTCAAACTCGACAGTAACAACCGGCTGCTGGTCACGCAGGGCCTGCAGAAGATAAGGGCCGGCCGCATGCAAGCCGGGCTGCGCGCTCTTTTTGCCGTGGCGGGCCGCGAACCGAGGCAAGCCACCACGTTCGACCTGGGCTTCGCCCTGGGTCCGCGCATCAATGCAGCCGGGCGCCTGGCCGACATGAGCCTGGGCATCAACTGCCTGATTACGGACGACGAAAACCTGGCCCTGAAACTGGCGCGCGAGCTGGATGAGATGAACCAGCAGCGGCGCGGTATAGAAGGCACCATGCGAGAAGAAGCGCTGCAGGCCATGCAGCAAGGTGAACCGGCCATCAGCGCCAGCGTGTGCGTCTACCATCCGGAGTGGCATCAGGGGGTGGTTGGCCTCGTTGCATCGCGCCTGAAGGAAACCTATTGGCGTCCCACCCTGGCGTTCGCACGTTCCGAGCCGGGGCAATTGCGCGGGTCGGGCCGCTCCATACCCGACGTGCATTTACGCGACGTGCTTGACCTGGTCTCCAAGCGGCACCCCGGCATCATTCTTAAGTTTGGCGGCCACGCCATGGCGGCCGGCCTGACTCTGCGTGAAGAGGCCTATGATCGCTTCTTGCAAGGCTTTGACGAGGCTGTACGTCAATTGACAGGGCGCGACAGTTTCGAGCCGGTCATAGAAACCGACGGCTCGCTTGAAACAGGCTACGCCAATGCACAGGTTGCGGGCATGCTGGCCGAGCAAGTGTGGGGGGCAGGGTTTCCCCCGCCTGTGTTTCGCGACGTATTTCGGGTACACCACCAGCGCCTGCTCAAGGACAAGCACCTGAAGCTTAGCCTCGAGCGCGGCCACCAGCGATTTGATGCAATCTGGTTCAACCACGCCGACCTTCTTCCCGAAAACATTGATGTGGCATATCGTCTTGAGCAGAACGTGTGGAACGGCATGGTGTCGGCGCAGTTGATCATTGAGTATGCCTGCCCGGCCTGAACTTTCATGTCCCGACCGCAGGCGCCGACGTGACCCTTCTCCAGGTATCTCGTCGGTGAGCAAAGCGCCCTCGCCCGGGCGTCATGTGGCGCGCTCTGGTGGCCGCGTTGCAGCGGCCCACAATTTGCTTCTATAGTTGACTCTATAGTTGCTTATGAGCCGATCTTGGGGAAACCAGAATGACCTATCGAAAATCGCCCGGCTTGATGTGGGCGCAAGCCATGGACATGCTGGAACAGGCCGACCGCCTGCACCGCCAGTTCTTCCAGCTGAGTCAAAGCACGGCGCGCGGCCCCACATGGGAGCCCCCCGCCGATATATTCGAGACGCCCACTCATTTGTCGGTGCTGGTGGCCCTGCCCGGCGTGGCTTCCGATCGCGTCAAAGTCCTGATCGACGGCGACACGCTGCTGGTAGTGGGCGAGCGCCCCATGCCCGCGCCGGCGTCGACGCAGATACGCCGCATCGAGATCCCATACGGCCGTTTCGAACGACGCATCGAACTGCCCGCCGGTCGGTTCGAAATTCAAGAATCCACCCTAACAAATGGCTGCCTGGTACTTACGCTGCGCAAGCTATAAGGGACGCCTTCGACCAGCGTCGATACAGCCAATATAAGGGACAGCCATGGACAGCAAGACATCCGACCAGCCTCTTACCGACAACGCGCCGGCCCAGCAAACCGAGGCCGGCGAGCAAATCGAACTGAATATTCCCGAAGATGCGCTGATCATCATTCCGGTGCGCAACCTGGTGGTGTTTCCGCAAATGGTGGCGCCCATCGGCATCGGCCGGGAAAGCTCCATCAAGGCAGCGCAGGACGCGGCCCGCGCGGGGCGACAGGTGGGCATCGTGCTGCAACGCGATGCCGAAAACAACGAACCATTGGGCGTTGACCTTCACCGCGTGGGCACACTGGCAAGCATCCTGCGCTACGTCACCACACCAGATGGCAACCACCACCTCATCTGCCAGGGCGAGCAGCGGTTCGTCATCAAGGAATACCTGCCCGATCATCCTTATCTGGTCGCCAGGGTTGAGGCTTTTGACGAGCCAGAGACCACCAGCCCCGAAATCGAGGCGCGCATGCTACAACTAAAAGCGCGTACCGGCGACATTCTGGGTATGCTGCCGCAAGCGCCTCCCGAACTGGCCAATACGGCGGCCGGCATCACTTCGCCTGCTGTGCTTGCCGATTTCGTCTCGGGGCTGATGGATCTCAAGCCATCTGAAAAGCAAGACATACTCGAGACCTTCGATCTGCTTCCCCGTCTGGACAAGGTGCTTGGCTTTCTGGTGCATTTCGCCGAGGTGCTGCGCATTAGCCACGACATCGACAAGCAGACAAAAGAGCGTTTCGAGGACCGCCAGCGCGAGGTGCTGCTGCGTGAGCAACTGAAGACCATTCAGAGCGAGTTGGGCGAGACGGAAGGCAATGCCGCTGAAATGGCCGAGATCGAGGCCGACATCGCCAAGGCGAACATGCCCGAGGAAGTCGAGCAAGTGGCGCGCAAAGAGCTGCGCCGCTTAAGCAATATGCCCGATGCATCGGCCGAGTACTCGTCGCTGCGCACATATCTGGACTGGCTCACCGAGCTGCCGTGGAACATCGCCACCGAAGAGCGCATCGATATCGCCCAAGCGCGTGAAACACTCGATGCGGATCACTATGGGCTTGAAAAAATCAAGCGTCGTATTCTTGAATACTTGGCGGTGCGCAAGCTCAATCCCGAGGGGCGCAGCCCCATCTTGTGTTTCGTGGGCCCGCCCGGTGTGGGCAAGACCTCGCTCGGCCAAAGCATCGCCAAGGCCACGGGCCGCAAATTCGCACGCCTGGGCTTGGGCGGTGTCCACGACGAGGCCGAGATACGCGGCCACCGCCGCACCTACATCGGCGCACTGCCCGGCAACATCATCCAGGCGGTGCATAAAGCGGGGGCGCGCAACTGTGTGCTGATGCTTGATGAGGTAGACAAGCTTGGCGGAGGCGGCGTGCATGGCGACCCGGCTGCGGCCTTGCTTGAAGTGCTCGACCCTGAACAAAACTCGGCCTTCCGTGATAATTACCTGGCTGTTCCTTTTGATTTGTCCCGGGTGATGTTCATCACCACGGCCAACGTGTTGGACGCGATCCCAGGGCCGCTGCGCGACCGGATGGAGGTCATTCAGCTTCTAGGCTACACCGAAGCTGAAAAAATGCAGATTGCCCAGCGCTATCTGGTGCACCGTCAACTGGAAGCCAACGGACTTACCCCTGAGCAGTGCCGGCTTACCGATGAGGCATTGCGAGCGATCATTCATTTTTATACGCGTGAAGCGGGGGTACGCAATCTCGAACGCGAAATCGGCAGTGTGTTCCGCCACGTCGCGATGCGTATCGCCGAGGGCTCTGACCAGCAAGTCACGGTAGACGAACCTGATCTGCGCGCGATACTAGGCCCGCATAAACACGAAAGTGAATTGGCCATGCGAACGAGTTTGGCGGGCGTAGCCACGGGCCTGGCCTGGACGCCGGTGGGCGGCGACATTCTGTTCATTGAGGCGAGTCGTTCCGCGGGCTCGGGCCGGCTTATTCTTACGGGCCAGCTTGGCGATGTGATGAAGGAAAGCGCACAGGCGGCGCTTACGCTGCTCAAGGGCAAGGCGGCGCGCGTGGGCATCGACATGGAGCGATTCGAGAAGCAAGATATTCACGTGCACGTGCCGGCCGGGGCGATTCCCAAGGATGGTCCCAGCGCGGGGGTGGCGATGTTCGTGGCCCTGGCTTCGCTCATGGCGGACCGCCCGGTGCGCTACGACCATGCAATGACGGGCGAGATCAGCCTGCGGGGTTTGGTGCTGCCGGTGGGCGGCATCAAGGAAAAGGTACTGGCGGCGCTGCAGGCGGGCATCCGAACAGTGTTGCTTCCGGCGCGCAACGAGAAGGATCTTGAAGACATCCCGCAAGAGGCTCGAGAGCAATTGAAGTTCGTGTTTCTTGAGAATGTGGAGCAGGCGCTGGATGTCGTGCTGGAAGACGGTTCGGCGTCTGCTGATTGAGTGCTCGTATGTGCGGCCGCGTTTGTGCTGAAGCGGTGTCTGTGTTGAGTGCGTGGTTGTATTGAGTGCTTTAGTCGGCGTGTGGCGGGCAGGTATTTTGGGCGCCGCTCCCTGCGGCCCGGCTTTGCCGGGCTTCCCTCGCACCTTGCCATTTCGGGGCGCTCGCAGAACTCGCGGCGTCGGACCGGTGGTCCGACAAGCGTGCCGCTCAAACATGCTGCGAGCTTGCACCCCCGAAATGGCAAGGTGCTCGGCTTGGTCGGACGTCGCCCAAAATACCTGCCCGCCACACGCCTCGGGGATTCTTGAATTGCAGGATGTGGTGCTTCAGAGACGTGGGTTCTTGAGTTGCGAGATGTGGTGCTTCAGAGGCATGGTTTCTTTAGTTGCAAGATATGCTACTT
>NZ_JBIQLE010000021.1:0-31723 GCF_044464525.1 Pusillimonas sp. | reverse complement strand
CAGAGGCATGGATTCTTTAGTTGCAAGATATGCTACTTCAGAGGCATGGATTCTTTAGTTGCAAGATATGCTACTTCAGAGGCATGGATTCTTGGATTGCTGAGATTGTTGTTATCCGCTCTCTGGGTGGCTGACTCGCGTATTCTCGACATGGGACGATTAAGGTAATTGCCCGGAATCCTTCTTGGCGGCGATCAGATCCAGCAGCAGACGGTCGCGCTCAGGCACAAAGCGCGTTTCATCGTGATCAGCCAGCACCTCGCGAACCTGCTCCGCCACTTTGCGTTTCAGCTCGGGCGTCATGGAAGGCGAGCCCAGATCTTTCCACCAGTCTTCGATGGGCGCGCCCAAGTGGTCCAGCAAGTGCTCGATGCCGCCCTGCCCTCCCGACAAGTGCAGGTTCATGAAGGGGCCAAGCAAAGACCACCGCAGGCCTGGCCCGTGCGAAATGGCTACATCGATATCGCGCACGGTGGCGACGCCCTGGTCCACCAAATGGAAGGCCTCCCGCCACAAAGCCGCTTGCAGGCGGTTGGCAATGTGCCCCTTGACCTCTTTACGCGGATTCACCGAACTTTTGCCGATGGACTCATAGAAATCCATCGTGGCCCTCAACGCCTCTTCAGAGGTGTGCTCGCCCCCTATCACCTCGACCAAGGGAATCAGATGTGGGGGGTTGAATGGGTGTCCAAGCACCACACGCCCCGGATGCTTGCAGGCCGACTGCACCTTGCTGATCAGCAAGCCAGACGAACTGGACGCCAGCACGACGTCGGCCGGGCAGGCGTCGTCCATGCGGCGAAACAGGTCGATCTTGAGGTTTTCGTCTTCGGGACCGTTCTCTTGGACGAAATCGGCTTGTTTGAGCGCGTCAACTAGGTCGGCATGAAAGCGCAGTCTGTCTTGCGAAGCACCTGGTCGCAAGCCCATGTGCTCCATATTCGGCCATAGCCGAGCCACTGTTTCGCGCAGGCGCTGCTCGGCGCCTTCGGAAGGGTCGGTGGCGTCGACATCCAGCCCCTGGGCCAGGAAGTAAGCGGTCCAACTGGCGCCGATAACGCCCGTGCCCACGACGGCTACGCGTTTCACTTTTCGCTGCATTATTTTTTACTCCTGGAAGAAAAGGGGTACACGCTCAGGCGCACAAGATCTGTGTCAAGGCTTGGTTTCCTGAAACACGCTTTTGAAAAAGGGCGTCAAGCTGTTGAACCAGGTCCTCGACCTTACGGCCTGTGGTGTCGATTTCGGCGTGTGCCAAGGAATACAATTTACGGCGGGCGTCGAGCGCGCCGACGATATTGGCTATTGCCTCTTCGTGCAGTTCTGGAGTGGCGATGCGAGCATCATGTTGCGCCATGACTCGCCGGAAATGCTCTTGCGGCTCGGCGTGCAGCCATACGCAGAAGAACGAATGCAGCAACAGTTCGTAGGTGGCCGGCTCTACGACGATGCCCCCGCCGGTAGCCAGCACGACCTCGGGATACTGCGCGATGACGCGGTCCAGGCATCGTTTTTCAAGTTGGCGGAAACCCGCTTGGCCGTAAATTGAAAAAATCAAATCCAATGTTATGCCGGCCTCTTTCTCGACCTCTTTGTTGAGCTCAACGAAAGGCAAGCCCAGACGCTGGGCCAGCAAGGGACCGAGGGTGGATTTCCCCGCGCCGCGCATGCCGACCAATGCGATGCGGCGCGGAGCGGCCTGCCCGGCAGCCTCACTGAGCAAGGCCTTGCGTATGGCTCGCAAGCGTGACGGAGGCTGGCGCTTGAGCACCTCGATGATCAAGGCGTAGTCAGCCCCGTAGCGTTCGTTGTCGGCCAACATGCTTTCGGCAGAAAGGTTGAGCGCACCGGCCAGCTTGCCCAGAACGGCTAGCGAGATATTGCCCTCGCCGCGCTCGACACGCGAAAGATAAGGCAAGGATATGCGCGATTCACGCGCCAGCTGCTTCATGGACATGGCACGGGCGGCGCGAGCGGCCCGCACTCGTTGCGCGACCCGCTGCTGCAGGTCAGGCGCCTCGACGGCAAACTGTGGCTTTTGATCCATGATTACAACCGGATGATCAACGGATCGGCTTCATCGCCATAGAGTTTCTCTACCAGTTGCGCGCGGGCCTTAAGAACCGCCGACTGGTTGATATAGCCCTTGTCGGTGATCTCGCCGCTGTCCACGGCGGGCGGGGTGGTAAGCATGATGGCCCGGTCTGCGAAAGTTGAACTGCCCGTGCCGGCGTCACGCAAGGCGTTCAAGCCTTTGGTGATATGTTCGATGACGGCGGAATGGGCGATGACCTGCTCCGTCGAAGCAGCGTCGTCCAGGCCGGCCAGCTTGCGGCAGGCCGCTACGTTCGGAAAGATCAGAAAACCGACCGAGTCGCGGTCGTGGCCGGCGACGACAATATCCTGCACGGCCGGCGCCAGCATTTCGATGCCTTTGACCCTTAAGGCGCCCACACTGACCCAGGTTGCGGTAGTGAGCTTGAAATCTTCGGACACCCGCCCGTCGAACATCAGGCCGGCCGACGGGTTCCGGGGGTCGGCAAAGCGCGCCGCATCGCCGATGCGATAGTAGTTTTCTTCGTCGAACGCCTTGGCGGTTTCTTCGGGCTGCTTGAAGTAGCCGGGTGTAATGACCGGCCCCTTGACACGAACTTCGAGCTTGTCGCCGCTGGGAATGAGCTTGATCGACACGCCCGGAACAGGAAGGCCTATGACGCCCGAACGCTCGGCCTGAAAATGGCAGTCAGTGGCCAGCGGCGAGGTTTCGGTTGAGCCCCAGGCCGTCACCATGGGCACGGCGTAACCCAGCTCTTGCTTGGAAATTTCGATCAGGCCGTCCCACAAATGCTGAGGCAGCGCCGCGGCGGCGTAGAAAATAACCTGCAAATTAGAGAAGAACTTGCTGCGTAGTTCGGCGTCGGTGCGCAGCACGGGTAGAAGCATGTCGAAGGCGCGAGGCACGTTCAGGTACAGCGTAGGGGCAACCTCGCGCAAGTTTTGAATCGACTGGTCGAACAGCCCCGGCAGCGGCTTGCCGCTGTCAAGATAAAGTGTGCCGCCGTTGGCCAATATGAGATTGAAGTTGTGATTGCCGCCAAAGGTGTGGTTCCATGGCAGCCAATCGAGCAGCACCGGCGGATGGTCGAGAAGAAAGGGCCACACCTGCCGCTTCGCCTGCTGGCTGGAGCACATCATGCGCTGGGTGTTAAGAACGCCCTTGGGGTAGCCGGTAGAGCCCGACGTGAACAGGATTTTGGCAATCGTGTCGGGCCCCACCTTGCGGTAGGCATCCTCGACGGCCGCATCATCCTTGCCCTGCAGCAGCTCTGCAAACCGCAAGGCGCCTTCAGGGGCAGCGTCTTCGTCGGATACGATCAGTGCAGCCTGATGCAAACCCTTGATGGATTCCAGGGCGGGCAAAAAGCGCTCGACGCCTCCTGCGTAGATGAACTCGGGATCAAGCCGTTCGATCAGGTTCTTTAACTTGGCATGGTCTTTGGATACCAGCGAATAGGCCGGTGACACAGCAGAATACGGAATGCCTACGTGCATGCATGCCAGCATGATCAAGCCGTGCTCGACACTGTTGTCGGTTAGAACGCACACAGGGTGTTCGGGACGCTTGTGATGCTGAAGCAGCCAGCCGGCGATGCATCGCACTTTTTCCAATGCCTGCCGGTACGTAACGCCCCGCCACGCGCCTGTGGGCCCGCGCTCTTGCAAAAACTTACGGTCCGGGGCCTGTTGCGCCCAATGTTCGAGATATTCGCCCACACAACGGGCATATGGCTCGAGCGGCACGGGATTATCAAGCACCATGACGCCATCGGCACGCGTCTCGACATTGACGGCGGGCTCGGCAAACAAGCGCTCGCCTTGAATTTCAGGCATATTCACTACTGTCTCCATCATTGTTGCGAACGGCGCTGATGAGCAAAGCGCCGCAGCAGGCTTACCCCGCTCGAGTCAAATACTATACGCAATTACTATCGTGCAAACAATTTATAGTTAACCCCTATATTCTGTATGCAAGCCTTAGATCAAAAGACGTTATCCATGGAAGAAATACCCCTATTCCCTCTTGGCCGCGCCCTGTTTCCCAATGGCGTGCTGCACTTGCGGATATTTGAAGTTCGCTACCTGGACATGATCCGCCGATGTATCGAAAAAGGCAGCGAATTCGGCGTGGTGGGCCTGCTCGAAGGCCGCGAGGTGCGTTCTCCGGACGGCGTCGAGAAGTTGAGCAATGCCGGAACCATGGCGCGCATCGATGCCTGGCATGCCCCCATGCCGGCGCTGATCCACTTGCGATGCATCGGCACGACTCCGTTTGAATTGCTGGACAGCCGGCAAGAGAAGTTCGGCCTGTGGGTGGGAAGCGGAGCACCTCTGGACCCCGATGCGTCCACGCCGATCCCTGCCTCGTTGCAGGCCAGCGCCGACGCGCTTGGCAGGCTTATCGCCAGTCTGCAGCAAGAAGGCGCTCCGCTCGAAGCCATGCCCGTCGCTGCGCCTTTCAGGCTGGACGAGTGCGGCTGGGTGGCTGATCGTTGGGGCGAGTTGCTGCCGTTAACCGCAATGCAAAGGCAAAACCTGCTTCGCCTGCGCGACCCCGAAACACGGCTGGAGCGTGTCCAGCATTATCTGCGCCTGCACGGGGTGCTGGATTCCAAGCCCTAGGCAAGGCACGCCCAGGCTCAACGCAACAACAAGCTTGCGGCCCGGGACAAGGGCCCTTCTATCACCTGATTGACCCGAGGCGGCAGGCTTAGTGGCCGCAGCACCATTTTCGCGGCCATATTCACGGGATAATGCTGCTTGACCGCCTTCCCAAGCCCCTTGAGCACGTTCTGGAAAGCTTTTTTGTCGGCCTGTCTGTCGGCGCCCGGGTTCCTGTGAGCGTAAACGTGCCATAAGGCCACCTCGGCATCGGAATTACGCGCTTCAAGCACCCGCCGTCGTATGGCGCCCAACACCCGCCACCGGCTGGGGGTCTCTTGCGCGCAGTATTGCCTGAAGTACTGGTAAAAATGCTTGTAATGACCAACCTCTTCGGCACGGATGCGAGCCGCTATGCCCGATAAAACGGGCTCTGTGGCATGCTGGCTGAGCGCGGTATAGAAGGTGGCAGTGCCCGTCTCGACAACGCATCGTGCGACCATCTCCAGCCCTCGGGTGGGCTCAAATTCTTCCATGGTGCACATGCGCGAGTACTCGTCAAAAAACGAATCATAGGCGCTTTGCCAATCGAATTCGGGCCATACTTTCCGGACATAGTCTCGCAATGAGTAGCCGTGGCGCATTTCCTCGTGCTGCCAGTGATCTTGAAGCCAGCTCACCACGTCTTCGTCGCCCGCAAAGTGTTGAATGAGATTGCTCGTGTATAGATCGGAGGCTATCTCGATGAAGGACGCGCTGGTGACCAGGTAAAAAAGGTCTTCGTGGCCTCGTGTCTCTGAAACATCTATCTGCTGGAAGGGAATATTGTCCAACCCCCAACGTGGAGCCTGTATCGTTGACTCTTGCATCGCTTGCTTCCCACTTGTATTGATTGCTCTTTGAATACCGTGACATTGGAACGAAGGCTAGTGTACGCTTATTCATAGCCAGCATAACGCCCCGGCGGCAAGGTATGAATGTCTAGTTGTAAAGCCAATTTTGCCAGGCATGCCGCCCCCCTCAAAGGATAAGCCATGGTTCAAGCCATTCCAGGGTTCAGTTCACCCTCTGCCGGCTTCGATGAGCCTGTCGACATGCTGTCGGCATGTCACGACAAGCTGCGCAGCCGCTGCGACACCTTGACGCGCCTGCCCGGGCATGTGGCGCTACACGGCGCCGATGAGCAAGCCCGCAGCGCGGCACAAAGCATATTGCGCTATTTCGATGGCCCGGCCCTGTATCACCATGCCGACGAAGAAGAAGACCTCTTCCCTGCCCTGCTTGAATCGGTCGCCGGCTCAGACGCCACCTGCTTGCGCGGCCTGTTCGACAAGCTTTCCGCAGAACATCGCCTGCTTGAAAGCCAATGGCAAAGCCTGCGTCCGTTACTGGTCAAGCTGCATGAGGGTGACCCGGTCAACCTTCCCGAGCACGCTGTTCAGGGCTTTGTACAAGGCTATGCCGAGCATTTGGTGTGCGAAGACCAAGAGCTTCTGCCCATGGCGCGCCGCCTGCTGGGCGACGCCGCCCTGGAGCAAATGGGCAAGGCCATGCAGGCTCGCCGCAACCCGACCTGAGTTACTTCATCACGCCGCAGGCCATACGGCCCCCGCCTCCGCCTAGTGGCAAGGGATGGTCGGAATAATTGTCGCCGCCTTCGTGCACCATCAGCGACCGGCCTTTTATCTGGTCAAGCTGGGTCAGCCGTGGCGCCAGCACCGGCAACTGGGCGTTGCCTTCCGCATCCACGTACAAGGCGGGCAGATCGCCTAAATGTCCGTCGCCCCAAGGGCTGCCGTGTTTTTTGCTGCCTTCCGGGTCGTAATGGCCGCCGGCCGCGCCGGCAGGCATCATCTTGCCGTCATGCTCATGAGGGTCGCAATTTGGATTCTCGTGTACATGGAACCCATGAACGCCTGGCTCCAGGCCTTTCAGGTTCGGGGTAAATACAAGTCCGTGCCCGGATTCGGAAACCGCAACCTGACCGACCTCGTCCAATACACCCTCCGGCGTGACCTGATGCAAGGTAACCTTGACGTCGGCCTGCGCCACAGACAAAAGCACGCCGGCCGTCAGGAAAACAACGGCCACCAGGCCGTGTGCAGCGCGGCGCCGCCGCGCAATTTTTTCGTGCGAATTGGCTTTATCCGGCCTGGCGGCACGCAAATAGGGATTTAAGTTGAGCATCGGCACCTCCTTCGTTGGGCAATGAGCACGACCATGCACTTATGATCGAGCCCTTGCGAGGCAAGTTCCGTGCCTTGGTCAACACTCTGGCATCAATGCTTCGGCCATCTGCCACTCGCCATCGCGCACCCGGGCCACCATGGCACGACGAAGCCCGTCGGCGATGTGCCTGACACCGGCTGAATGTCGGCGGGCCTTGTTGATGTACATGGACCACACCATGGGCAGATCAACAATAGGCGCCACGCGCAACGAACTCATTGGATATTCATACAGCGCGCAGTAAGGCATCACTGTCATGCCATGTCCGTCATTCACCAAAGAAAGGCAAAGCGGCAACGTCTCGGCGTCCGCCGCACGTCGATACTTCTCTCCGTTGTTCTTCAGATAGGCCTCGAGTCGCATGCGGATGATATTGGGGCGCCCTGGCAGGATAAGCTGGCACCGCCCTAACTGGCGGGCGTCGACTCCCTGGTCGGGGCGGAGCCCCGAATCGGCATTGCCAACCAGGAACACCTGCTCTTTTATCAAGGGAATTCGTTCGAACTGAGACGACTCGTCGTCCCGATCCTCCATAATGGCCACGTCAATAAGGCTTTGATGCATACGTTCACGCAGATGATGAAGAAAGCCCTCATAGACCCGCAAAGATACCGGCGACCCGCGGTCCAATTCCTGCGACGCAAACGGCGCCGTGACCAATTTGTTCATCGAGAAAGGCAGCCCGATGGCTACCTGTGTTTTCACCTGCCGGCCAATTTCGGCCCTGAGCAATTCAGCCTGACGAAGTATCGGCCCCGCTCCGCCGACGAGTAAGCGACCGGCATCGGTAAGCTGTACGCCGCGTGCGCCCCGCACAAGCAAGGCCACGTTTAAATCGTGTTCCAGTGTTGCGATGCGCCGGGCCAGTGCCGGCTGGGTCATTTCCAGATCTTCCGCGGCGCGGTTGATGCTGCCAAATTCCGCCACTCGCAAAAAGCACTGAACAAGCTCGAGATTCATCTTCGCCTCCAACAACAAGTCCACAGCCTGCAAGCAGCATATACGCTTTACCGCGACAGATAAACGATTTTCGTTTAACTGCTCTACGCTTTTACATGTATCGCTGAACTCGCAAGCCACCTAGAATTAATTTCACGGAGGAGATTCAAAACCATGAAAAAGCCGGACGAAGCAATTTCTATACGCCGCGTAGTAACAGGGCATGACAAGAACGGACGATCCATCATCGCTCAAGATGATGTCTCCACCTATACCCTGACCTTGCCAAGCGTGCCAGGGCTGGTGGTTACAGACTTATGGAGGACATTCGATTCTCCGGCTGATTCGCAGCCAAGCGACGAGCCCTGCACCCACGACATCACCCTGGCGCCGCCGAGTCGGGGCACCGTCTTTCGTACAGTACAGTTCCCCCCTGATGCCAGCTATATGGACAACTGGGATCCTCATGCCCATTTTTCGGCCATGGGTAGCGCCTCAACCCTTGAAGACACCCCAGACAATAAAACCGCGATGCACCGCACTCAGACGGTGGATTACGCCATCGTCCTATCCGGTGAAATCTGGGCGTTGATGGACGAAGAAGAAGTCCTCTTGCGTCCCGGTGACGTGCTGGTGCAATTGGCTACCAACCACGGTTGGAGCAACCGGGGCCACCAGCCGGCCTTGGTGGCATTTGTGCTTGTGGACGCAGAGCGAAGCGCAGGCAAGCCGGGGCTTTAAGATGAAAACCGTGTTCATTCCATCTCGGCCCCGCCTTGCCGTTACAGTCTGCGGCAAAGGCCCGCTGGTGATCTTGCTTCATGGTTTGGGTGGTGATCGCAGCACCTGGAAGCCACAATTGCACGCACTGCAAGAATGCTTCATGGCGGTCAGTGTCGACCTTCGCGGTTACGGACAAAGCGACCCGGCTCCCGAACCTCTAGATTTCAAAAAAGATTTTTGCGCAGACGTCATTGCGGTGATGGACTATTTCGGCGCCGCAAAAGCGCATCTTGTCGGGCTGTCTATGGGTGGCCGCGTAGCCCGCACGACCGCCCTGCAAGCGCCTGCGCGCGTAGCATCCCTGGTGTTGGCCAATACCAGCCCGGGTTTCGATGATCTGGACGACAGCCAGGTCGATTCCTTCATACAGTCACGCTCCAGTATCGTGGTCGACGGGCAACTGCCGGCCGATTTCGGGCAACGTCAGGCAACCGGCATGATGGCCGGCACGGCCTCGCCCGAGGCCTTGGATACCGCTGCGAACGCCATGAATGGATTACGGGCGGATCATTACCTGTCCGTGCTCAGGGCATCCACGCAACAAGATCGCGGCGACAAGCTAGAGGCCATCCAATGCCCGGTTCTTGTCATAAGCAGCGATCAGGACGCCGTCTATCCTCCAGCAGTGACACAACGACTGCTGGCCCGCATTCCCCATACGACATCGGCCACGCTCAGCAACGCTGGGCATATTAGCAACCTTGAGCAGCCCGATGCCTTCAACAATGCAATTCTTAAGTTCCTGAAAGCTCAATAGGCCTGCTCGCCATAAAGCCACACCCGGAGGAGTCATGTATTTCAGATGGGAAGAACTCCCTTTTATAGCGCCCAGCCAGTTGGAGACCGGTAAAGAAAATCCAGTGGTCATCGTTGGCGCCGGACCGGTGGGTCTTGCCCTGGCATTGGGCCTTGCCCGACACGGGGTGCCTTCCACAGTACTGGAAAGGCGACGCACCATTTCCACAGGTAGCCGGGCCCTAGCCATGAACCGGCGCAGCATGCAGATTCTCGACCAATTGGGTATCGGCAAGGCCGTGCTTGAAAAGGCCGTTACGTGGAGTGAAGGCTGGACGTTCTATGACAAGCATTTGGTTCACCACATGGATATAGCTCCACCGCCAAATGAAAAGCACGGACAGACCAACTTGCAGCAATGCTGGATGGAACAACTGCTGCTTGATGGGCTGAAAAAATATCCCGATACCCAAGTACGTTACGGCCACGACGTCGAATTGGTAAAACCGGAAGGCGACTTAGTAAAGCTGCGCGTCGGAACAGATGACGGCTCATACGAAGCCGATGCGCAATATATAGTCGCCGCCGACGGGCCACATGGCCAAACTCGCAAACAGCTTGGGCTGGAATACGAGGGAACCTCCTATACGCAGCAATTCGTCATCAACGACATCATATGCAAGCTGCCTATTCCCTCAGGACGCCGGCTGTTCTTCAATCCGCCCTATCTGCCAGGCAAGGCGGTGTTGATGCACCAAGCTCCTTTCGACATGTGGCGCCTGGATTTCCAACTTCTCGACGGCCAGAACGCCGAGGAAGAAATGGCGCCTGAAAACGTGCACAAGCGTATTCGCGCCCACTTTGATCTCATGGGCATACAGGCCGATTACGAGTTGCTGCTAACTTCGGTTTACCGAACGAATGCGCTAAGTCTTCCCACTTATAACGTCGGCCGGGTGCTGTTTGCCGGCGACGCCGCCCATCAGGTGCCGATATTTGGCGGGCGCGGGGTCAATCATGGATATTCCGATGCGCACAATCTCGCATGGAAACTGGCCAGCGTCGTGAAAAAAGAGGCCGGCCCCCAGTTGCTTGATACCTACACTCTCGAACGGCGCGGCGATATTCTTGACACTCTCGACGAGCTCACACGCACCACTCTGTTCATCACCACGCCATCTCCAGGCGTGGCGCTGATGCGTGAAGCCGTGCTTTCGTTGTCGATCGACGACGGCTTCTTGTCGAACCTGTTCGACCCCTACGCCTCGGCGCCCTACCGCTACAGCGAAAGCCCTCTCAATGTCAGCCCGCCCGCAGATACCGCTTTCGATGCACGTGCGGGGTTAGGGTCGATATGCCCCGATGGAAAGATAGGTTCGTGCGGAACCCGGCTTTACGATCGGTTCGGCACCGGCTTCAGCGTGCTGGTATTCACAGACGACAGATCGAGCGGAACAACACCATCGGTCACACCCGTGGCGGGTACCGCAGCGGTTCAAGCGCAGCGCATCGACATTCCACTTTCTTCAGAGCTTGCGCAGCTTCTGGACGCCCAGCCAAACACCACCTATCTCATCCGGCCAGACAACCGGGTAGCCGGCAGATGGCGCCAATACCATGACAGCACCATCCAAGAAGCGCTCATACGTTCCGCCGGCGCTACGTCCCGCATAACCGAGACCTCATGACATGACTCAATCCGACCCGCCATCCGCTTTCAACGAATCTGGATTCGAATTGCTGGCCTCGGCAATCGACCGCATCGATCCTGAGCAACGCGACGTATTTTTGTGCAAGCTTGCAATTTTGCTTGCATCTCATGCCGGCCCCGACGTACTGAGCGCCTGCATTCCAAAGGCCGAACGCCATCTTCGGCCTGTTTCAGCAACCTGAGCACACCCTCCGAACTGCACTTCGAATGCATCGGAAAAACATAATACCGGAGACATCCCTATGAAAAACCACATCCGCGTCCTCATCGCCGGCGCCATGCTGCTTGGTTCAAGCACCCTCATGGCGCAAAGCACCAAAGTGGCAATCGGCTTTTCTTCTGCAGCCGACTTTCTTCCAGTGATGGTCGCTAAAGAAGCAGGCATCTTCGAAAAGCATGGCATCGACGCCGAGCTTACCAAGGTCGCAATCATTTCCAACATCCCCGCTGCAATCATGTCCGGCAGTCTGCAAATCGGGGCGGCTACGCCTCCCATGCTGCTGGATACCTCGCGCTCGGGCCTTGATCTGCCTGCCATCAGCGCCGCCACGCGCTTTCTTGCCGACCCCGCCATTTTCAGTGTGGTCGCGCGCGAAGGCACAGACATCAAAACGGCCAAGGACCTCGAAGGAAAACGCATCGGCGTACCGGGGCTACGCAGCGTCGCCGACGTCGTGTTCCGCCAGTGGCTTCTGGAAAAAGGGGCCGACGTCAGCAAATTATCCATCGTGGAAGCGCCCTTCCCACAAATGAAGGACATGCTCAAATCAGGGACGATCGACGCAGTTCCCGTGCTCGAACCTTTCCGGGCCCGGATCGTCGCCGACAACACAGGGTATCGTGTCGCCGACTATATGGCGGAAGTAAGCCCCGACATTCTCGGAGCCATCTGGGTCGGCCAACGCGCCTGGCTCGACGCCCATCCCAAGGTAGTGGAAGGTTTCCGTCAATCTCTGGCCGAAGGCATCCAGTACATTCACGACAACCCCGAGAAGGCTCGCGAAATCGAAAAGCAATACCTCGGGTTTGCATCGACGTTTCCAATCCCTTATTCGACCAAACTCGACAAGGCTGATTTCGACGCTTATGCACAGATGTTCAAAAGCGCGGGATACGTGAATCAGGTGCCTGATACCTCCAATCTGATCTATCCTTGAAATCGCCCGAAATGCTTACGGACACCGGCCTTCTTTCGCCCGCAGCTCCCATCCACGGTGAAAACTCCCCGGCATTAGCCATCCAAGGCGTCTCCATGGCGTTCGGCGAAGGCGATTCCACTCGCACCGTTATCGACCGGCTTGATTTCGAAGTTGCAGCCGGAGAGTTTCTTTGTGTGGTCGGAGCCTCGGGTTGCGGGAAAACCACCCTCCTACGGTTATTGGCCGGATTGGCCGGCCCCACCGAGGGAACGGTGTCTTTCATGGGCCAAAGCATCAAAGGGCCGTCGCGCGAGCGGGCCATAGTTTTTCAAGACTATGGCCGCGCCCTGCTTCCTTGGCGCACGGTGCACGGTAATATTTCCCTGGCTCTGGAAAATGCGCCGCTTACGAAACGACAGCGTCATGATCGGATCATAGAACTTGCCGGGAAAATGGGGCTCTCGCATGCGACTGATCGATATCCCGACCAGCTCTCGGGAGGCATGCAGCAGCGCGTGCAAATCGCCCGCTGCCTGGCACAGGACCCGAAGCTTCTGCTTATGGACGAGCCTTTCGGGGCCCTCGACGCCATCACACGGCAAAACCTGCAAGACGAAGTGAGACGGTTGGCGCGAGAACACCGCACCACGGTGGTCTTCATCACCCACGATCTTGAAGAAGCCATTTATCTAGGCGATCGCGTCATCGTCCTGGCGGCCAATCCAGGCCGCATCGCGGCCGATATCGCTGTTCCCATACCGCAGCCACGGAACCAGCTCACCACTCGGGAAAATCCAGTCTTCCTCGAACTTCGGCATCAGCTCTACACCCTCCTGGAGGAAACCTGATGCCGCGCGCCATAAAGGGGTTTCTTTTCCCCGTGGCACTGGTCATGGCCTGGGAGCTGAGCTGGCATGTTCACGGTTTCGAGTCGCTGTCCCGCCCCTACGATGTGGCTCGCGCACTAGCCTGTGGGTTGCTGGACGGCTCTGTACCGCGCCTAACTTGGCAAACAATGCAGGCCGCCCTGCTCGGCTTTCTCATCGCCTCGGTGCTGGGCATATTGGGCGGGGTCCCTCTGGGCTTGGCCTTGGGCGCAGAGCGCGTGGTTCGGCCGATAATCGATCTGTTGCGCCCCGTCCCCTCGGTGGCCCTGATTCCCCTGGCGATGTTGATCTACGGCTTTGGCGTGCGCATGGAGGCCTTGATCGTGGCGTTCGCCTGCATTTGGCCGGTGCTTATCCTCACGATCGCTTCCGTGCGCGGCATAGAACCAAGCCTGATTGAAGTTGCCCGAACCCTCGAATTGTCCTGGTCTCAACGCCTCAGGCGCATTATCCTGCCGGCGGCACTGGGCCGAATCAGCGTCGGCTTGCAATTGGCGCTGGCGATTTCCCTGGTTGTCGCGGTAACGGTGGAAATCGTCATCAATCCGCGAGGCCTGGGTTATGGAATGATGTCGGCACAACAGTCGCTGCGTTTCGATGTCATGTACGCGCTGCTAATCTGGACCGGCCTTGTCGGCTGGCTGTTGAGCTGGGCCGGCTACGAACTTGTGCGGCGCTGTTCGCCCGGGCGCAAGATCAAGCAACCGGAAGCACAAGCATGAAGATACTGTCCAATAGATGGGCGGTATATGCCTCATCCACAGTCCTGGTTATTTTTCTGCTTGCAATTTGGCAGTTGCTAGCCGCCTACGAACTCATTTCCAGTCTGTTTTTCCCTCCGCCCACCCGCACACTCTCCAAACTCTGGCTGCTAATGACCCAGGGCGATATCTGGCCCCCTACGTGGGCCACCATCGTGCGAATGATCTACGGTTGGGCTGCGGCCTCGATTGCAGGAGTGATCCTGGGGGCCTTGATAACGCGCTCTCGGATGGTGCACGAACTGATAGGCCCGACGCTTGAATTCATGAGGCCCATGCCTGCCTCCGCTTTCATTCCACTGGCCATCCTTGCCTTTGGCCTGACTAATCAGATGTCAACGGCCATTATTGCTTTCGGCTCGCTTTGGCCCGTATTGCTCGCCGCAATACAAGGCTTCAGCACAGTCAATCCGCGTCTTTACGAAGTTGCCGATGCTTTGGGCATGTCGCAATGGCAACGATTTATCAAAGTCTCGCTTCCCAGCGCCCTTGCCGACATCGTAGCGGGCGCCAGAGTGGGGCTTGCCATTGCGTTGATTTTAGCCGTCGTAACAGAAATGCAGGCATCACTGCCTGGGCTGGGTCAAAGCATCCTGATGGCCCAGCGCTCATTCCAGACGCCCGAACTGTACGCGTGCGTAATCATGTTGGGTTGCGTCGGCTTCCTGGCATCTGCTTTGCTGCAATGGTGCGAACGTCTCGTGATTCCATGGCGCACTACCTCATAAATGCGGAACCTAAAGAGGCGGACTTACTTGTTGCATTAAGTACACATCACGTGGCTATCACATCAATTTCGAACCAAGGTCCACGACATAATAAGTCTTGACCAATCACCACGGACCGGTTACAATTTTTAGTTAAATAGAAGTCTTTTAAAATACACGTAAGTAATATAGATAGCGACCCGGCGCACGCCACGCGCCTACCCGCTGTCTTTAATTCATCAACCTGCGCCACACGCGCACCAAAACATTGGCAACCCGCGCCACCAGCGTGGCCTTGCTGCACTGTTAATCACAGGAGAACCCCATATGGCAAAAGAAGAATTGTTGGAAATGAGCGGCTCTGTTACTGAAGTCCTTCCCGATTCCCGTTTTCGCGTACTGCTGGACAATGGCCACCCCGTCATTGCCTACACCGGCGGAAAAATGCGCAAGCACCACATCCGCATCCTCGCGGGCGATAAAGTCACCCTCGAAATGTCCCCCTACGACCTTAGCAAGGGTCGGATCACCTTCCGCCACTTGCCTAATCGTCCTGCCTACACCCCCGCCCGCAGGCGTCATTAATAGGCGTTTTGCCAATTAAGACGTCTCGTAAAGACGTCTGGCTTGGCATCAGCAAAGCATTCCCGAAGGCCTAGTCAGTCTGGCTTGCCGGTGTGGCAAAGCGCTCGAGCGAGCCGCTGTGCTCGGCAAGGCTATTCCAGTCGGCCACGTCAAAATCCACCACGGCCAACGAGCCGGGAGGAAAATCGGCGTGCAGCCTGGCAAACGCGTTGCGGTCGGCCCTTCCGACAAGATACAGCGCAAGCCGATACATGCCCGGGTTGTGCCCCACCACGATCACACTTTCGTGCGCCGCCGGCGTGGCGTGAATCACGCTCAGAATGTCGTCGGCGCTGGATTCGTAAATGCGGCTCTCGAAGATGGCCGGCACCAGGTTGGGCAATGCCTTCTGCACCAAAGACCACGTGCTGCGCGTGCGCGTCGAAGTGGAGACCACCGCGACACTTGGCGTCAAGCCTGCGCGCGCCATATAAGCCCCTATCGACGCGGCATCATCGCAGCCCTGCGCACTAAGCGGGCGCTCGTGATCTTGAACGGAAGCCGGCCTATCGGCCTCGGCATGGCGCAATAAGTAAAGACGGCGGGTTGCGACGGACATCGGGGCTCCTCAAGCAAAGCTGAAACGGTAACCCAGGCTAAACATCGCGGCAAGCCAGCAGCCGATAACGCGGCCCCCCGGTGTTTCCGGTTGAATCCGCCAGCCCGATCCGTGTTGCTCGCCATGCAATAGGCTCAAACACCTGTTGCGGCGCTTGAGTCTTGCGTGCAAGCGTGACATGGGGCACAAAGCCCGCCTCGCGACGAAAGGGAAGCTCAGCCAGGGCCGGCATGGACAACAGACGCTGTCTTAGCTCGAGCAAGGCTTGCGGGGTCTCGCCTGTACCGGCCCACACGACTTTCTGGCGGGAAAACTCGCCATAACGGTCTAACGTGAGAAGAATAGGATTGAAGGTGATCTCTTCGACCACCTTCTTCAGATCAGTCAAATGCTCTGAAGGCTGCATGCCCAAGAACAGCAATGTCAGGTGAAAGTCGCGGGGATGTGTCTGACGCCCGCCATCAAGCGCCGCTTGCCTTTGGGCAATCAGCCTGGCTGTATCGTCGTCGGGCCACAGCGCAAAAAACAAACGGCCTGTACGCTCGGGGGAAACGGGTGTGTTCACAATCAGCAACTCGGCTAAAAAGCTTTTTCGATAAAAAGAACCTTAATGGCAATCGGGCACGGCTTGGTCCAAGTAGACCTCGAAAGCGATGTCTTGAGTCATGTCGGCAATAAGCTTGCCGTAATATCCCTTGGTTTTCCAGGATTTCACCATTTCCTGCAGCTTTACCGCCAATTCCGGATGGCTGGCGGAAACAAGAAAATACTGCACCGACGCGTCGCGCGCAGACAAGCTGGCCGAAAATTTCTTCCATTCGGGAAAACGCAGCAAGGCCTTCAACATGGTGTCGTCATGCACGGCGGCGTCACATTCTCCTATGCGCAGTGCCAGCAGTGAATCGGCGGGTGCGCGATAGACCTGTTCGATAGCCCCATACTTTTCGGCAATATGGCCCACGTAGCGCCCGTCTTCGGCCACACACACGGTTCTTCCCGTCAGTTGCCGCCACGACCTGATGTCGGTGTCGGTACGCATGATGGCCATGGGATGGGTCACCTGCCCCGTGGCAATGGCGGTCCAGCCGTTCGTTGGCGGGGTTTCCCCTTCTGGAACATCGACCACGGCGAAATCGATGGTATCGGGCGCCACCGAGGTGTGCGCTGAGTCTAGCCCGACGAAACGCGGTTGTCGTTCCAAGGCTTTCGCCACCGCTTCAACGAGCAACGTTTCTATGCTCTCGGGAGTTCGTACTTTAGTGCCGCCCACGAATGGCGGCGGCGCATAACGGACACCGACCTTCAACCCGGAATCGCCCTGCTGCGTCGCATCGGCACTGGGCTTGGCCGGCGCACCGGACGCAGCCGCGGCAGGCGACGATTGCGATTGCACCGCCCCAACGCCCGTCCCCAGACACAAGAGCATCGCGACAAACAAAGAACGAATCAACGAACTGAGCATTTTGATACCGGTCAGCTTAAAACTGCATCCTAGACATATTGATAGCGCAACAGCTTGCGCTTCAGGTTCTCGAGCAGCACTTGGTCTATCAAGGTGGCCAAAATCGCGATGGTAAGAATATTGGCCATCACTCCGACCATGTCTGCGGTTTCGCCCGCATAGGCCAGAGACCGGCCCAATCCCTGCCCAAAGCCAATGAGCATCTCGGCCGAGATCAGTGCACGCCACGCATTGCCAAAGGCCAATTGAGCGCCCGTGATCAGCTCGGGCATGACGGCCGGCAGATAGACCCGTTTGATCATGCCCCAACGCGAGGCGCCCATTACACGGGCTGCCGAGACATGCACCTTCAGTACGCTCTCGGTGGCGTTCATCACGGACAGAGCCGCCGGGAAGAACGCAGCCAATGCAATAACCACAATGATCGGCACATTGCCGAAACCCATCAAAATAAGAAACAGCGGAACCCAGGCGATGGAAGGAATCGACTGAAGAATGATAATGGCCGACTTGAGCACTTCGCGAAAGAAGTACAACACGCCGCCAAGCAGGCCCAGCCCGATGCCGAAAACCAGGGCGAAACCATAACCGAACCCCAGGCGCGCAAGACTGCCCGACAATATCTGTCTGAACTCGCCTGTTTGGATGTCGGCCCACAAGCGCAGAATTACCGTCGGCACGCCCGGCATGAGGAAATCAGGCAGTGTCCACGCAGCAGCCTGCCAAATAAGCAAAATAAACAGAATCGCCACCGTCATCGCGGTGGCCTTTTGAAAAGAGGTAAGTTGTGAACGCGAGCTCATAAAGTGCTTCAAAACAAGATGGCCGGCAACAACCGGCCATCTCTGCTGCCTGCTGACACGGTGGCCTACTTCAGTGTCAACGGGCCGCGGTTGATAAAGAGGCGAAAATTATAGCTCGCGGGCTTCCTGCCAGCTCAGATCAACAATGCTTTTTACGTCGAACGGTGATCCATCGCGGGTCTTGAGCGCACCCTGGCTTTGCATGATGTCGGCAATCTCCTGCATGCGCGCCACCTCTTGAGGGGTAAGGACGGGGCTGAAGGTTTGGCTGACAATAGCATCGCGAATGACCTCTTCACGCGGGATCTCGCCGTGTTCCATTGTCTTGAGCTTGGGCTCAGAGATGAAGTAGCTTGCGATCAGCTTGGCGGCTTCCTCGGGATTGTTGGCAAGCAGGTCGATGGCCTCGCGCTGGGCGTCCATAGAGGCCCACACGCCCTCTTTGTTATTGCGCAGGGTTTCGCCAGAGGTAATCACAACCATGCACGGGAAAGGCCAGACTTCGCCGATTTCGTAGATTTCAGTGACCGGCGCGACCAGTTTGGCGATGCTGGCTTGAGGCTCGAACAAGAAGGCGGCATCGACCCGGCTGCCCACGAGCGACTGCACCGCCACTTGCGGGCTTACTCCCATGATGTTCAGATCGGTGGGAGTCAGGCCGGCATCCTTGAGAACGACACCGCGCAAAACGGTGTCTGCGGTACTGCCCTCTTTTTGCGAGGCCAGTATGCGGCCCTTGAGATCGGCGACACTCTTGATATTGGCGTCGTCACGCACGACAATGGCGTGGTAGCCATGCTGCGCACCACCCACCACCTTAAGATCGGCGCCGCGCGACGACCACGAAGCGGCGTTGGTAAAGCCCAGCACCCCGGTGTCGAGCTGTCCGCCCACGATGGCTTTGATCAGGTCGGTGCCCGACTTGAACTCGACCAGTTCCACATCCAGGCCGTGTTTCTCGTAGAAACCGCCCTCGTACGCAGCCATCACCTGTGCGTCGTCCATCACGCGCAGATAGCCGATCTTGAATTTCTCGGCGGCAAGCGCCTGGCTGGAAAGTGCAAGCGCGGCCAATGCCGGCAACAACATACGTAAAAACTTCATACTGCTACTCCTTCAAGTGGTTCTTCTGATTCGGCGTCAAGCTCGGCCGCGCTGTCGCCTGCTTGCGCATGAATGCCCAACAGGCTCAAGATCTCGCGCCGCGTGTCAGCAAACTGAGATAGATCGTGTGTTTTCTCGTGCTGAGACAGCGAGAATTCTTTCAATACCGTGGCGGGCCGCTTACTGAAGACCAGGACGCGGTCGGCCAGGAACAACGCCTCATCGACGTCATGAGTGACCAGCAGCACGGTTGGCCCTGCCTCGCGAATCAATTGCCGCAGGGCGTCCTGCAAGGTCATGCGAGTGAGGGCGTCGAGCGCGCCAAACGGCTCGTCCAACAGCAAGGCCTTAGGACGGGTAATGAAAGCCCTGGCCAAAGCGGCGCGCTGGCGCATGCCTCCTGATACTTGATGAGGGTAGTAATCTTCAAAGTTTTTCAGGTTGACCTTCTCGAGCCATTCGCGCGCCTGCTTCTCGGCCAGTTTTTTATCAATCTTTTGAAACTCGAGCGCAAGGGCCACGTTCTGGATGAGAGTCATCCATGGATACAGGGCGTTTTCCTGGAACATGAGTGTGCGCTCCGGATCGGGGCCGCGCACCGCTTTGCCGCCCGCCAGCATCGAGCCCGCAGACGGCCGCTCAAGCCCGGCCGCAATATGCAGCAGCGTGGATTTGCCGCAGCCTGAAGGGCCTACCAGGGCAACGAGTTCGCCGGATGCAACCTCGCGGCTGAAATCCTGGACGACGTTGAGATCGCCGAAGCTCTTCTTGATGTTTTGGAATTCAAGTTTCATAAGTTGGTTCGTGTCGTGTTCGCGGCCGGCGACCCGATGATCGGATAACCCTTATAGCCATACGGGTATTAAACACACCCAAAACACATTGATTAACGTATATGAAACTTTACTTTTTTAACGGCCCCGCACGAACAAATTTCGTGGTCTTTGTTTATTTCTTAAAGTAATAAGATGGATTGAACGCAGCCCTTTTTGTTCATAAACAGGGCGAAGGCTCATCAGGACCGCGACTTACGCAAGTGGAGCACAGCATAGGCGAAACCACCTATCACTACCCCCCAAAATGCTGAGCCCAAGCCCAGGAAACTCATGTTCGAGGCTGTGGCCAGGAAGGTGACCATTGCGGCTTCACGGTTATCTTCGTCTTGTACCGTTCCTACAACATTGCTGGTGATGGCTCCCAGCAACGCCAGGCCTGCGAGCACGGCGATGAATTCCTTGGGCAGCGCCGTGAACAGCAGCACGATGGTGCCGGCGAACAAGCCTCCAATCAAATAGAACACGCCATTGGCGATACCGGCGACATAACGCCGGGAGGGATCTTCGTGGGCGTCCTTGCCGGTGCAAAGCGCGGCGGTGATGGCGGCAATGACCACGTTGATGCCGCCGAACAGCGCCACCACCACCGAAGCCGCACTGGTGGTGACCAGCAAGGGCCGGGCGGGCGTGTCATAGCCCGACACCTTGAGTATGGCCATGCCGGGCAGAAATTGCCCCGTGAGACTGACAAGCACCAGCGGCAGCGCCAGACTGAGGGTACTGTCCCAGGTCCACTCCGGCATGATGAAAACCGGGGTGGCCAGTTCAAGGCTTAGCGATGACAAACTGGTGCCGCCGGTAAGCACGGCCAGTGCAATGCCCGCCAGCAGCACCAGCACGATGCAATAACGCGGCCACAACCGCCGGAACACGATATAGGCGGCAATCATTCCAAACGCAAGCACGGGAGCCGTGGCCGCCGATCGGAAGGCATCCAGCCCGAACTGAAATAAAATGCCCGCCATCATGCCGGAGGCGATGCCGCGCGGTATGCTTCGGATGATGCGGTCGAACCATCCCGACACGCCGATGATGAAGATAATGACCGCCGACGTAATGTAGGCCGCCACGGCCTGATTGACACTGATGGCCGGAAAAAGCGTGACGAGCAGCGCGGTGCCGGGCGCCGACCATGCCGTGACGATGGGGGTTTTGAATTTCCAGCTAAGGTAGATGCCGGTAACCGCCGGGCCAATGGAAATCGCCCAGATCCAGGACGACAGCATCTCTTTCGATACCTCGGCCACCGCCGCCGCCTGGAAGAAGATTACCGCCGGACCCGCATAGGCGATAAGCACCGCCAGGAAACCCGCCGTGACCGCTGAAACAGACCAGTCCCTAGATAACACCCGCATCTCCCCATCCGGTTCGCACAGCCCGATCTTTTTCCGTCGGACCTTGGTTCGGTGCATTGTAACCATGCTAATGTAAGCATATGGAAACCAGAACCGATATTCAGCTCCCAGAGTGGATACAGCGCCCTGTGGCCGGCTACCATTCACATGTTTATTTCGACGCGTCCGGCGTCGAACAGGCCAGGCAATTGTGCCTCGAGGCCGCCAACCGCTTCGAAGTGAAAATGGGCCGCGTCCACGAAAAACCCGTCGGGCCGCACCCCGACTGGAGCTGCCAACTGGCATATCGCCCCCATGTGCTGGCTGAATTGCTTCCGTGGCTGGCCCTGAATCGAAACGGCCTGGTGGTATTCACCCATCCGATTACGGGAAACGACCTGATTGATCATCGCGATTGCGCCATCTGGATGGGCGCGATCCGGCCGCTGGACCTTTCGCGGCTTTCAGGCCAGGAAAGGTCGGTCGACGGCTACGAATTCTAGCGGGCCCCCGAGGCCGATCGCACGCCGTGGCGGCGCCTTACACCTGCACCAGGCGCGAGGCGATGCCGAACAACTGGCTGCGAAAATTGATGCCCAGCTTGTCGTAGGCTCGAGCCCGGTAGGTTTTGACG
Organism: Pusillimonas sp.; assembly: GCF_044464525.1. Taxonomy (NCBI): domain Bacteria; kingdom Pseudomonadati; phylum Pseudomonadota; class Betaproteobacteria; order Burkholderiales; family Alcaligenaceae; genus Pusillimonas; species Pusillimonas sp. The sequence continues at coordinate 9,817 of NZ_JBIQLE010000021.1, read as the reverse complement.
GTGGCGACCGACAAGCCCAGATGGGCGGCGATGCCGTCGTAAGTAAGCCCCTGCAACAGGCCCGCGCAAACCTCGAGTTCGCGGGCGGTAAGGCGCGGACACAGCGTGGCCAGCTCGCGCGTCAAGACATCGATGTCAAGCGCGGGCGCCGCCTGGCAGCGCCCCGCCAGGCTGATGTGCTTGGTCACGCAGGCGGCGACCGACTTTGCCACCGACTGTATGGCGTCCACATCCACCGAGCTGAACATGGGCTGGCGCTCGAAACGATAGAAGTTGGTGGCCAGCAACAGCCCGCCGTCGGCCCGGCACACTACCGACAAACGGTCTTGTATGCCATGGCGCGAGTAGATGGCGGCCCGATGAGGCGGCGCAAAGTGCGACTGATGGGCGTAGGCCAGGGCCACTTCGTCGCGGCGCAGCAGCTCTTTGGCCTCATCGAACGTATGGTCCTGCGCGTGCAGGCGCCGCTGATAGCTTCGAAAGCAGTCGTCGCTTACGTCGTGCGCCTCGCGGCTGGAGGACAGGAACATGCGAGGCGTGGCCTGGGTGTCAAGCTGGTAGACCGAAAAGAAATCAACCAGCGTCAGGTCGTTCATGTGCTGTATCAGGCTGGGCGCAAAATCGGGTTCGCCCAAGGCATCGATGAGCTTGCTTGCAAAGCCGTCGATCGGACAGGCGGATACCGAGGCATGAGCGCCTGCGGCGACATCCAGGCTCCAGGCATGCATGGCGCGAATTCCTTGAAAAGATCGGTATACCGGGTGCGAAAGCCCCCGGACTGCTGTTTTGTCGTCTTTTGAGTTGACAGACCATGGCGCGGCGCAAGCCCATACTGCGATAAACGCCATGGGTCGCCGCGACCATGACCGACAACTATACAAGGAGACTCCCAACATGGAAATCCGAAGTTTTCCCCTATCCACCAAGATGACGCGCCTGTACGCCGGCTTGCTGATGTCGTTCGGCCTTGCCGCCGGCGCTCAGGCTGAGCTCACCGTCGGCGTCATATTGTCCACCACCGGTCCGGCCGCATCGCTGGGCCAACCTTCCGACAACACCGTCAAGCTCTGGCCAGATACCATTGCCGGCGAGAAGGTGCGCGTCATCGTCGTTAACGACGCCAGCGATCCCACCGAAGCGTCGCGCCTGGCCAGCAAGCTCATCACCGAAGAGAAAGTCGATGTCATCGTTGGCTCATCGGTGACGCCGCCGTCCATCGCCATCGTCGAAGTGGCCGGCAGCGCCGAAACCCCGGTCATAGCACTGGGCGGGGGCAATGCAATTATTGAGCCCCAGGAAGGCGCCCGAACCTGGGCGTTCAAAATGCCTGCACCTGAAAGGCTTTCGGTGCAACGCACTCTTGAGCACATGGCCGCCAACGGCGTCAAGTCCGCCGGCGCCATCGCCGTCACCACCAGCTACGGAAACGGGTTCCTGAACGCCTTCAACGACCAGGCCGAAAAACACGGCATCACGGTCAGCGGTGTCGAGCGATATGGCCCGCAAGACCTCGGCGTTACGGCGCAGACCGTCAGGTTGATGGCCGCCAAGCCGGATGCCATCTATATCCTCAGCTTCGGCACGCCCGCCTTCCTGCCCCAGGCAGAGCTGGTAAAGCGCGGCTACAAGGGCAAAATCTACCAGACTCATGGCGTTGCCAATGCCGACTTCCTGCGGGTGGGCGGCAAGGATGTCGAAAACACCTATCTGTCGGTTGCGCCGGTGCTGGTGGCCGAACAGCTCCCCGACGACGACCCGACCAAGAAAGCCGGCGTCGAGTACGTCACCAAGTATGAGGGCAAGTATGGCGAGGGCACCCGCTCATTGTTCGGCTCCACCTCATGGACCGCCCTGAATTGGCTCCAGGCCTCTGTGCCCGTCGCGCTTGAGAAAGCCAAGCCCGGCACGCCGGAATTCCGCAAGGCTTTGCGCGACGCCCTCGAAAACATGAAGGAAGTAGTAAGCCCCGAAGGCGTGTTCAACATGAGCAAAGAGAATCACAACGGCATCGACAGCCGCGGCCAAGTCGTCGTGAAGATCGAGGATGGGAAATGGAAACTGGCGCAGTAAACGGCGACACCGGGCGGTATTGGTCACCGCCCGTCATTGATGACATTGACGGCATCCGACGTATCGAAGCCGTTCCTTACGAACGCTGCGTGCCATTTTCGTCGACCATCGACCTGATTTTGCACAATGCCCGGCGATACCCAAAGCACCCCGCCCTGCTCTTCCAGGCCGATGCCGGCCTGGATTCACCTTTGCTGGCATGGAGCTACAACGAGCTGTCCGATCAGATTCTGCGCGCTGGCGCTCTGCTGCGCCAGGCTGGCGTCACGCGTGATGAGCCCGTCGCTCTTGTGGCGCCCAACATCCCGTCCACACACATCGCTTTGTGGGGCGCCCAGCTTGCCGGACAGGTGTTTCCGATCAATTACCTGCTGGGCGCGGAACACATAGCAGGGCTTCTCAAGGCCGCCGGCGTGAAGGTGGTGATCACCCTGGCCCATTGCGATCAGTTGTCGATACGGCAAACCGCACTCGAGGCTGTCCGTCTGGCGGGCGGGAAACAGCGCGTTTTCGAAATCGATCCAAACGAGGAGGCCCCCGCCGCCGATTCCTTTCAGGCGCTTTTGAAGTGCGCTGAACCGCAGCCGGGAATGGTTGACGAAATCACGCCCAGTTCCATCGCCGCCATCTTCCATACCGGAGGCACCACGGGGCTGCCCAAGATACTGCAGCACACCCACGGCAACGAGCTGCACACGAGCTGCATGGCGGCTGCCTACTACCGCTTTGAACATGGCGACCGGATGCTCAACGGCTTCCCGCTCTTCCACGTGGCAGGCGTGTTCGTCTATGGGCTGTCCGCCTTGGCAGTGGGCGGAACGGTCTACATCCCCACCTTGCTGGGGATGCGAAACCAAGCCTTCATCGCCAATGCCTGGCGGTTGTTCGAAGCCCACGGCGTCACTCATCTGGGCTGCGTTCCCACCACGCTGGCTTCCCTGGCGCAAAGCCACGAACAAGCCGGTGTAAGCGGCAATGTCGGCGTACGGGCGGCGCTTACGGGCGGGTCATCGCTGCCGATTGAAATCGCCGGCCACTTCGAAACCCGTACCGGCGTGCCCGTGCGCAATATTTTCGGCATGACGGAATGCGCCGGTATCGTGGCCATCGAACCCGCGGCGCTCGAGCGCACGCCCGGCTCAGTCGGATTGGCGCTGCCCTTTACCGAAGTGCGCGCACTGCCTTTGACCGAGGCCGACAATCCTCGGCCTGGCAAGTTCTGCCCGCCTGGAAGCGAGGGCATACTCTGCCTGCGCGGGCCCCATGTCAGCCCCGGCTATGTAGACTCTGCACGCAACGCCGGCACCTTCACAGAAAACGGGTGGCTTATCTCCGGCGACCTGGGCTATGTGGATGAAGCAGGCCGGATATTCATTACCGGCCGCTCGAAAGACCTGATCATACGCGGCGGCCACAATATTGATCCACAAGCCATCGAAGAGGCGTTCCTAGCCAACCCCGACGTGCTGGATGCCGCCGCAGTGGGTCGGCCCGATGCTTACGCGGGCGAACTGCCGGTCGTGTTCTTGACGCTCAAGCCAGGCGCCGAAGAGGATGCGGAAAAGCTGCTCGCAAAAGCACTGCCCCGAATCCACGAGCGGCCGGCCGTTCCCAAGCGCGTGCATATTCTGGATTCCATGCCCACCACACCGGTGGGCAAGATCTTCAAGCCCGCATTGCGGCGCATGGCGGCACTTAAAGCCGTCGAAGACGCTCTGGAACAAGCTGAACTACTGGAACATTGCGAGCTGAGCCTGCACGGCGGGCAATCGACCAGATGCCTGATACGTGTCCGGGAAGAAGGCCTCGTCCCTTCATTTGAGCGCGCATTGCACGGCCTGCCCGTGGAATGCGACATCGCAAGCGCATAATGCATCCCCGCTTTGCACAAAGCGGTCTCACTTTGCGCAAATGGCGCAGACCTGCAGCCTCATTACGTTTGCAAGACATGTCAAAGAGTTGTCCGCAGAGTTGTTCACATATTCTGTGGACAATTTTGCGTCACTGCCTCGCCTGATCGGCATGCCCGTGCAAATCTTCCGTCTCGGATGCGATGCATGCGAGCCACGATTCACTTCCTGGCGCACTTCCAGCAAAAAGCCCTTCGGCGACCCGTACAGGAAACTTCCTGCCAGGGTCGCCGAAGGGCTTAAGACAGCTGCCGGCGTCGATCAGGCGACGGCTTGCTCTTTGACCGGCTCTTCGTCGCTGACCGAGCTGCGGATCAGGTAATCAAAGGCGCTGAGCGAAGCCTTGGCGCCATCGCCGGCCGCAATGACGATCTGCTTATACGGCACCGTGGTGGCGTCGCCCGCGGCAAACACGCCGGGCACCGAGGTTGCACCCCTGGCATCGATCTCGATCTCGCCATAGCGTGAAAGCTCGATAGAACCCTTGAGCCATTCGGTATTGGGCACCAGACCGATCTGGATGAAGACACCGTCAAGATCGACCTTTTGTGACTCGCCGCTATTGCGATCGGTGTACGACAGGCCGGTGACCTTGCTGCCGTCGCCATGGATTTCGGTGGTTTGCGCCGACACGATGATTTTGACGTTGGAGAGGCTGCGCAGCTTGCGCTGCAAGACTTCGTCGGCCCTCAGGGCGTCGCCGTACTCGATCAAAGTAACGTTACGCACCAGACCGGCCAGATCAATGGCCGCCTCGACGCCCGAGTTGCCGCCGCCGATGACGGCGACATCTTTGCCCTTGAACAGCGGGCCATCACAGTGGGGGCAATAAGCCACACCGCGGTTGCGGTACTCTTGCTCGCCCGGCACGTTGATTTCGCGCCAGCGGGCGCCGGTGGCCAGAATGACGGACTTGCCCTTCAGCGAGCCGCCGTTTGCCAGCTTGACTTCGATTGACGACTTGCCCGGCACCAGCGCCTCGGCCCGCTGCAGGTTCATGATGTCGACTTCGTAATCCTTGACGTGCTCTTCGAGCGCCACCGCAAACTGCGGGCCCTCGGTATGCTTGACGGAAATGAAGTTGTCGATGGCCATGGTGTCCAGCACCTGGCCGCCGAAACGCTCGGCCACCAGACCTGTGCGAATGCCCTTGCGCGCAGCGTAAACCGCCGCAGCGGCGCCTGCAGGCCCTCCGCCGACAATCAGAACGTCGAACTCGTCTTTCGCGCTAAGCTCTTCGGCCTTGCGGCTGCCCGCATTCGTGTCGAGCTTGGCAAGGATTTCTTCAACGCCGGCGCGGCCCTGGCCGAACACTTCGCCGTTCATGTAGACGGTGGGCACCGACATGATCTGGCGCTCGTCGACTTCGCTTTGGAACAGCGCGCCGTCGATCGCCACGTGGCGGATGCGCGGGTTGATGACGGACATGACGTTAAGCGCCTGTACGACGTCAGGACAATTCTGGCAGGACAGCGAGAAATAAGTCTCGAACTGATAATCGCCATCTAGATTGCGGATCTGCTCGATAACAGCTTCGTCGAGCTTGATCGGATGCCCGCCCACTTGCAGCAACGCAAGTACGAGCGAAGTAAATTCGTGGCCCATTGGGATGCCCGCGAAGCGGACGCTGATATCAGTACCTGGGCGGTTGATACTGAAGGAAGGCTTGCGCTGGGAATCGTCCGCGCGCTCGACGAGCGTGATGCGCTCGGAGAGGGAATCGATTTGTTGCAGCAGCTCGCGAAGTTCTTGGGATTTTGCCCCCTCGTCAAGAGAGGCAACAATCTCGATGGGTTGCGTGACTTTTTCCAGGTAAGACTTCAACTGGGTTTTGAGATTGGTATCTAGCATTATCGTTTTTCTCTCATGAAGGTGATTATCAAGAAGCTGCGGCGACCGGGCTTGTAGCCCGGAAACCGCCGCTTCGAACGGAATTCGCCTTGTGGGCGTGATGAAGCTTACGCGCGGGCGATGCTTAGATCTTGCCGACCAGGTCCAGCGAAGGAGTCAGGGTCTTGGCGCCTTCTTCCCATTTGGCGGGGCAAACCTCGCCAGGGTGGGCGGCGATGTACTGAGCGGCGCGAACCTTGCGAAGCAGCTCGGAAGCCACGCGGCCGATGCCGTTGTCGTGGATTTCAAGAACCTTGATCTCGCCTTCGGGGTTGATTACGAAAGTACCGCGCAGCGCGATGCCTTCTTCTTCGATAAGCACTTCGAAGTTGCGAGCCAGCTGGTGCGTGGGGTCGGCCAGCATTGGGTAAGTGACCTTGCCGATGGCTTCCGACGTATCGTGCCAGGCTTTATGCGAGAAGTGGGTGTCGGTGGAAACACTGTAGATTTCAACGCCCAGTTTTTGGAACTCAGCGTACTGCTCGGCCAGATCTTCGAGTTCGGTGGGGCATACGAAAGTGAAATCGGCCGGATAGAAGACCAGGACCGACCATTTGCCTTTCAAAGTTTCTTCGGTGACGTCGACGAACTTGCCGTTGTGGTAGGCAGTGGCTTTGAAAGGTTTGATTTGGGTATTAATCAAGGACATGTTTTGTCTTCCTTTGTTGGTTAATAAATCGGGTACTGAAGTTAGTATAGGCAACGGGGGCCCATTTGTAAAATTGATTGATTCAATCAAGCTGGTTGATTTTAGCTATCGATAAACAGTGGTGCTCCATTGGCAAAGTGTGGTCCAGCAAAGTTCATTCCTTGTGACAAACCTGCTTGCTTGGCTGCTTGCTTGGCCATTGGCAGTACAAGGATTATGCCCAGGCTCTCACACGCAACGCAATGGCCTTTGTCTCAAGTGAACAACCCCGGTTCGAAGAAGCATTACTTCCATGTCACCGGGCGGCAATACGTCGGATACGCCCATCCAGCCTGCCCTTTCGCCACCTGATGCAGGCCTACGGTAAAATGGAGAGTTAAGCCACACACACACGCCGTCAGGAAAGCATCATGGAAGCCGAACGCCAAAACCTACTCATTGCCCGCATTGAAGACTACGCAGAGCGCGAAGCCGCTCTTCGGGGGTATCTTTGACTACGCTGGCAAGTCAGAACGCCTGCACGTCGTCAACGCTGAATTAGAAAACCCCGACGTCTGGAGCGACCCGAAACGGGCGCAAGAGCTCGGGCGCGAAAAGAAAAGCCTCGACAAGATCGTAGGCTCGCTGACCCACTTGGGCAACGCCCTGTCCGAAGCGCGCGAACTTTTCGAACTGGCCGACGAAGACGACGACGATGCCACCTTGCAAGCCATAGAAGAAGACTGCAACGAGCTGGGCGCCCAACTCGAAGAGCTTGAGTTTCGCCGCATGTTCGACAATCCGGCCGATCCGCTCAACTGTTTCATGGACATACAGGCCGGCGCCGGAGGCACCGAGGCGCAAGACTGGGCGTCGATGCTGCTGCGCCAATACCTGCGCTACTGCGAACACAAAGATTTCAAGACAGAAGTGCTGGAAGAATCGCCCGGCGACGTCGCCGGCATCAAGTCGGCCACCATCAAGATCGAAGGAGACCACGCCTTCGGCTTTCTACGCACCGAAACCGGCGTTCACCGCCTGGTGCGCAAAAGCCCATTCGATTCCTCCAACGGTCGCCATACTTCCTTTGCCAGCGTTTTCGTCTACCCCGAAATCGACGACTCCATCGAAGTCGAGGTGAATCCGGCGGATTTGCGCGTCGATACCTACCGAGCCAGTGGTGCGGGTGGCCAGCACATCAACAAGACCGACTCCGCCGTACGCATCACCCACGTGCCCAGCGGCATCGTCGTGCAGTGCCAGAACGACCGTTCACAGCACCGCAACCGCGCCGAAGCCATGTCGATGCTCAAATCGCGCCTATACGAACTCGAGATGCGCGAACGCATGGCCGAGCAGCAAAAAATGGAAGACGCCAAGACCGACGTGGGTTGGGGCCACCAGATCCGCTCATATGTGCTGGATCAAAGCCGTATCAAAGACCTGCGCACCAACGTCGAAATTTCCAACACCCAGAAAGTGCTGGACGGCGACCTGGACCCTTTCATCCAAGCCAGCCTGAAACAAGGGGTATGACACCGCCCCCGGCCCGCCACGCGCGGGCTGTCCGCATAACCCACAAGGCGTCACGGCCACGGATATCGACATGCCGGGCCGAAAAAGCCCTTTTTTGCCGTCTTGCATTGCGACGACGCTTACCTGAACTCGACACACCGACATGACTGAACCGACCCCTGCCACTTCCACCGCGCCTGACGAAAATCACCTTATCGCCGAACGGCGCGGCAAGCTGGCGCGGCTGCGCGAAGAAGGCGTGGCATTTCCCAACGATTTCAAACCCGACAGCAAGGCCGCCGAACTGCACGCCAAGTACGGCGATCTGGACAAAGAAGCCCTGGCCGAGCTGGCATCGCCCGCCAAGGTCGCCGGCCGCATGATGCTCAAGCGTGTCATGGGCAAGGCCAGTTTCGCCACATTGCAAGACGGTTCCGGGCGCATCCAGATCTACCTGGATAAAAGCGTGCTGGGCGAAGACGCTTACGCCCGGTTCAAAACCTGGGACATGGGCGACATCGTGGCCGTCGAAGGCAAGGTATTCAAGACCAATAAGGGTGAACTTTCGGTGCAGGCATCGCAGGTTCGGCTGCTGACCAAATCGCTGCGCCCCCTGCCCGACAAATTCCATGGTGTTTCTGATCAGGAACTGCGCTATCGCCAACGCTATGTCGATCTGGTCATGACAGAAGAGACGCGCCGCACCTTCGTGGCGCGCAGCAAGGCCGTCGGCGGCATTCGTCAGTTCATGCTTGAGGCCGGTTTCCTTGAGGTTGAAACCCCCATGCTGCACCCCATTCCAGGCGGTGCGGCGGCCAAGCCCTTCACCACCCACCATAATGCGCTCGACATGGAAATGTTCCTGCGCATCGCGCCCGAGCTTTACCTGAAGCGGCTGATCGTGGGCGGTTTCGAGCGCGTGTTCGAACTGAACCGCAACTTTCGCAACGAGGGCGTCAGTCCGCGGCACAATCCCGAATTCACCATGATGGAGTTCTACGCCGCTTATACCGACTACCAGTGGCTGATGGAATTTACCGAATCACTGATTCGGCAAGCCGCGGTGGCGGCCACGGGCAGCGCGCTGCTAACCTACCAAGGCAAAGAGCTCGATCTTGGCCGGCCATTTGATCGTCTTACCATCGTGCAGGCCATCCTGAAATACGCGCCCGGCTATTCAGAAGCACAGCTGCAGGACAAAGACTTCCTGCGTGCCGAATTACGCAAAAAAGGCGTCGGCACAGAGGGCCCCACGCTGGGTCGGGCGGGCATCGGTGCCTTGCAGCTCGCCCTGTTCGAGGAAACCGCTGAAGCTCTGCTGTGGAATCCGACCTTCATCATCGACTATCCCGTGGAAGTGTCTCCCTTGGCCCGGGCATCCGACACCGAGCCGGGCATCACTGAACGATTTGAGCTGTTCATGACGGGGCGCGAGATCGCAAACGGTTTTTCAGAGCTGAACGACCCTGAAGACCAGGCGGCGCGGTTTCTGGCGCAGGTTGAAGCCAAGGACGCGGGCGATGAAGAAGCCATGTACTACGACGCCGACTACATCCGCGCGCTTGAATACGGCATGCCGCCCACAGGCGGCTGCGGCATCGGCATCGATCGCCTGGTCATGCTGCTGACCGACAGCGCCAGCATCCGCGACGTCATCCTGTTTCCGCACCTGCGCCGCGAAGACTGACGCCGGCATTTCACTTCAGCCGCCGAGCCAGGGCCTTGTGGCCCCCTCGCCCTTGACGCTTTAGAAGCGCGTGCGCAGGAACAACTGCCCGCTGTGGCCGGTGTTGTCGTTGCCGTA
>NZ_JBIQLE010000020.1:38828-59968 GCF_044464525.1 Pusillimonas sp. | reverse complement strand
TGCCGAAACCGGGTGGAGGCGTCCATTCCATTGACCTCAGCGCTACGCGCTTCGGGATTCACACATGCTGTCGCCGACTTCCCCCGCCTTCCCTTCGTCAGCACACGGCGCATGCCGAACGCACATTTTTAGGAAAGGCCGCCCAGCCAGACTCATGGTGTCTCGAAGAGATATGAACCCTGCATATGGGGCCCTCGGACGGTTTCTGCATAATGGAAAAACGGCGGGTAAGCCGCCGTTTTTCTTTTACAGCACGCCTGCGCTGCTTAATGCAAGCGGGCGTGAAGTTCTTGCAGGGAATAAACCTTCAGGCCGCCCCCGTTGCGCAAGTATTGCAGGCCTTCGACGGCCGCCCTTGCTCCGGCGATGGTGGTGAAGAATGCCAATCGGGACTGAAGCGCGTTGGTGCGGATCATGCGCGAATCGGCGATGGCGTTGCGCCGCTCTTCGACTGTGTTGATGACCAGAGAGATTTCCCGGTTCTTTATCATGTCGACAATGTGTGGCCGGCTCTCGGTAACCTTGTTGACGATCTGCACTGCAAGCCCCTCCGCCTCGATGGCTGCGGCGGTACCTCGAGTGGCAACAACCTTGAAACCAAGGTCGATGAGGCCGCGCGCCACTTCAACCGCGCGCGGTTTATCTTGGTCGCGCACGCTGATGAAAGCGACACCCGATTCGGGCAGCGCCACACTGGCGGCCAGTTGCGATTTGACGAATGCTTCGGCGAAGCTTTCGCCCACGCCCATGACCTCGCCAGTGGACTTCATCTCCGGACCCAGAATGGTATCGACGCCCGGGAATTTCACGAACGGAAACACCGCTTCTTTTACCGAAAAGTACGACGGAACGACCTGCTCTGTGACACCTTGCGAGGCCAGGGTACTGCCGGCCATGGCTCGCGCAGCAATCTTGGCAAGCTGAAGGCCCGTGGCCTTGGATACAAAAGGCACTGTCCGGGACGCGCGCGGGTTCACCTCGAGCACATAGACGTCACCGTTCTGGATGGCGAACTGCACGTTCATCAGGCCCTTGACGTTAAGGGCGCGAGCCATCAGCGCTGTCTGCCGCTCGATTTCGGCGATGGCTTCGCTGGAAAGGGAGTACGGAGGCAGGCTGCACGCCGAGTCGCCGGAATGAACCCCAGCCTGCTCGATGTGCTCCATGACTCCGCCGATAAATACGACTTCGCCGTCGGCGATACAGTCAACGTCCACTTCGGTGGCGTTGTTCAGGAAGTGATCAAGCAGCACCGGAGAATCGTTGCTGACCTTGACCGCCTCGCGCATATAGCGCTCGAGGTCTTGCGGCTCGTGAACGATTTCCATGGCGCGGCCGCCCAGCACGTAACTGGGCCGCACCACCAGCGGATAGCCGATTTCGGCGGCATGGGCCATGGCCTCGCCCTCGGTGCGCGCCGTGCGGTTGGGCGGCTGACGCAGGCCAAGCTTGTTGAGCAGCTTCTGGAAGCGTTCGCGATCTTCGGCCACGTCAATGGATTCAGGGCTGGTTCCGATAATAGGCACGCCGTTGGCTTCAAGAGCACGGGCCAGCTTCAAAGGGGTTTGTCCGCCGTACTGCACGATCGTGCCCGCCGGGTTCTCTTTGTGCACGATCTCTAGCACATCTTCGAGCGTAAGCGGCTCGAAATAGAGGCGATCGGAAGTATCGTAATCGGTCGAGACGGTTTCGGGGTTGCAGTTGATCATGATGGTTTCAAAACCATCTTCGCTTAACGCCAGAGCCGCGTGGACGCAGCAATAATCGAACTCGATGCCCTGGCCGATGCGGTTGGGCCCTCCGCCCAGAACAATGATTTTCTTGCGATCGGTGGGCGCCGCCTCGCATTCGTCTTCATAGGTGGAATACATGTAGGCGGTCTTGGTCGGGAACTCGGCCGCGCAGGTATCGACGCGCTTGTAGACCGGCCGCACGCCCATCTGGTGACGCAGCTTGCGAAACTCGGATTCGGACGTATCCAGCAAAAAAGCCAATCGGCGGTCTGAAAAACCGCGGCGCTTGAGCTGCCAGACAGTGTCGCGATCAAGATCGGCCAGCGTCTTTTGTTCCAGAGCCAGCTCGATGTCGACGATTTGCTTGATCTGCGCCAGAAACCAAGGGTCGATATGGGTAAGGCCGTGCACCTCTTCGAGGGTGAAACCTTGCGCAAAGGCGTCGCCCACATACCAGATGCGCTCGGGGCCGGGCTCAGCCAGCTCGACTTGCAGTTTCTCGCGGTCGGTGGTCTTTTGGTTAAGGCCGTCCACCCCCACTTCCAGACCACGCAAGGCTTTCTGGAAGGACTCTTGGAAGGTGCGGCCAATGGCCATGACCTCGCCCACCGACTTCATCTGAGTGGTCAGGCGCGAGTCGACCTGGGGGAATTTCTCGAAGGCGAAACGCGGCACCTTGGTGACCACGTAGTCGATGGTGGGCTCGAAAGACGCCGGCGTGGCGCCGCCCGTGATTTCGTTCTTGAGTTCGTCCAGCGTATAGCCGACGGCCAGGCGCGCCGCCACCTTGGCAATGGGAAAGCCGGTTGCCTTGGAAGCCAGCGCCGAAGAACGCGATACCCGCGGATTCATCTCGATGACGATCATGCGTCCGTTTGCCGGATTGACCGCAAATTGCACGTTCGAGCCGCCGGTATCGACGCCGATCTCGCGCAACACCGCAATGGAGGCATCGCGCATGATTTGATATTCTTTGTCGGTAAGCGTTTGGGCCGGCGCAACGGTAATCGAATCGCCCGTATGCACCCCCATGGGGTCGAGGTTCTCGATCGAGCACACGATAATGCAGTTGTCGACGCAGTCGCGCACAACCTCCATCTCGTATTCTTTCCAGCCCAGCAGCGACTCTTCGATAAGCAGCTCGTTGGTGGGAGAGGCCTCGAGGCCGCGACGACAAATTACCTCGAACTCTTCGGGGTTGTAGGCAATGCCGCCGCCTGTGCCGCCCAGCGTGAAGCTGGGCCGGATCACCACCGGGAAGCCCGCCGAACCGGTTTCTTCGGAGATGCGCTTTTGCACAGCCCAGGCTTCGTCCATGGAGTGCGCCACGCCCGACTTGGCTGATTCAAGCCCAATGTCAGTCATGGCCTGCTTGAACTTCTGGCGGTCTTCGGCCTTGTCGATGGCAACCGCATTGGCGCCAATCATTTCAACACCGTGCTTTTCAAGCACACCGTGACGCTCTAGATCGAGCGCGCAATTAAGCGCGGTCTGGCCGCCCATGGTGGGCAGCAGCGCGTCGGGTTTCTCGCGCTCGATGATTTTTTCAACCGCCTGCCAGGTGATTGGTTCGATATAAGTGACGTCGGCCGTTTCCGGATCGGTCATGATGGTGGCCGGGTTACTGTTGACCAGAACAGTACGATACCCCTCGGCCTTGAGCGCCTTGCATGCCTGTGCGCCGGAATAATCGAATTCGCAAGCCTGTCCGATGACAATGGGGCCTGCACCGATGATAAGTATGCTTTTTATGTCTGTACGCTTTGCCATAATTCTGGATTAGGTGTTCTGGGCCATGAGGCTGATGAATTTGTCGAAGAGCACGACGATGTCGTGCGGTCCCGGGCTAGCCTCGGGATGGCCCTGAAAGCAGAATACGGGCGCGTCGGTAAGTTCGAAGCCCTGCAAGGTGCCGTCAAACAGCGACACATGAGTGATGCGGGCATTAGCCGGCAGGGTGTCGCCGTCGACGTTGAAGCCGTGGTTCTGGCTGGTGATGAACACGCGTCCGCTGTCGAGCTCGTGCACGGGATGATTGGCGCCGTGGTGTCCCGCCTTCATCTTTACCGTTTTCGCCCCCACCGCCAGGCCGATGATCTGCTGCCCGAGGCATATGCCGAACAGGGGTATCTTGCGGCCGATAGCCGTGCGAGCGGTATCGATGGCGTAGTCGCAGGGCTCGGGGTCGCCGGGGCCGTTCGACAGGAAGATTCCGTCGGGCTTGAGCGCCAGCACGTCGTCGACGGGGGTTTGCGCCGGCACAACGGTGATGCGGCAGCCACGATCGGCCAGCAGCCTCAGGATATTGGATTTGATGCCGAAGTCGTAAGCGACCACGTGATAAGCACCCGAGCCGATTTGCCGAGACCCGGCGCCCAGCTTCCAGGTGCCTTCATTCCAGGAGCCAACGCTTTGGGTTGATACGGTGCGGGCCAGATCTTGACCCGCCATGCCCGGAAAACCGCGCGCCAGCTCTACCGCCTTCTGCTCGTCGTCGCCTACCAGGATGCAGGCGCCCTGTGCACCGCTGTCGCGCAGGATGCGGGTAAGCTTGCGTGTATCGACGCCCGAGATGGCAACAATGCCTTGCTGCTTAAGGTAGTCTGGCAGCGACATGGTGGCGCGAAAGCTGGATACGCGCAGTGAACAGTCGCGCACAACGAGCCCGGCCGCATGCACGCGGCTGGATTCGACGTCTTCGCCGTTGATACCGGTGTTGCCGATGTGCGGACAGGTAAGCGTGACGATTTGGCCGCTATAGCTAGGATCGGTGATGATCTCTTGGTAGCCCGTCATGGATGTGTTGAAGACGACCTCGGCGACAGTATGCCCTTCAGCGCCGATGGAGACGCCCTTGAAGATGGTACCGTCTGCCAAGGCCAGGATTGCGGAAGGGGTGGATTCACACCCCTCTGGAAGTAATGACGGCAGCAACGCTAAACCCCGGTTATAAAATCAGTAAGTAAACCTTCGAATTATACCTTGAGATGAGACGCCTCTCGGCGCCGGGGCCATACCCCTGCGAAGCCCGGCCCATCGGGGGTGCTTTGCTTTGCACCTATACTGTAGGGGTGCCTTAACGCTGATAGAAGATACAAATCCATGACCAGTCAACTCGAAGCCCTGCGCCAGTACACCACCGTCGTCGCCGACACGGGCGATTTCGAGGCGATGCAGGTTCATCGCCCTACCGATGCCACGACCAACCCTTCGCTGATCCTGAAGGCGGTGCAAAAAGATGCTTATCGCCCCCTGCTTGAGCGTACTGTCGCCGACCACCCCGGCGCGCCGCTTCAAGAACTGGTCGACCGCCTTCTCGTGGCTTTCGGACGCGAAATCCTGAAGATCGTGCCCGGGCGTGTCTCGACTGAAGTCGACGCCCGGCTTTCCTTCGACACACAGGCCACAATTGTTCGAGCCCGGCAAATCGTCGAACTGTATCGGCTTGCCGGTATCCCGCGCGAACGCGTGCTGATCAAGATCGCGTCAACCTGGGAAGGCATTCAGGCTGCCAAGGCACTTCAAGCAGAGGGCATAGACTGCAATTTGACGCTGCTTTTCTCTCTTACACAGGCCGTTGCTTGCGCGGGGGCGAAGGTGCGCCTGATCTCGCCCTTCGTCGGCCGCATCTACGACTGGCACAAAAAGGCCGCCGGCCCGCAATGGGACGAGGCAGCCAATGCCGGAACCTCCGACCCAGGAGTACAGTCGGTGCGCAATATATATCGCTATTACAAGGCCAACGGCATTCCAACTGAAATTATGGGCGCAAGCTTCCGCAACATTGGCCAGATCCGCGCCCTGGCGGGCTGCGATCTGCTTACCATCAGCCCCGAGCTGCTTGGCGAGCTTTCACAAAGCACCGAGCCTCTTGCCCGTCAGCTCGACCCTAGCACCGCCGTGCAAAACCCGCCCGAGCGCATCGTCATGGACGAGGTGCGGTTTCGCACCTCGCTCAATATGGATGCCATGGCCAGCGATAAACTCGGGGAGGGCATCCGCATCTTCGCCACAGACGCCGCCAAGCTTGACGCGCTTGTCGAACAACTGCGCGTAGGGGCATCAGCGAACGCCGTCTGATACGGCATGCCGTAAAGCGGCGCAGTGCTAAGAGCTGCGCCGTTCCATCAGCGCCCAGGCGATTGTCCCCGCGTCTACGTATTCCAGCTCGCTGCCCGCCGGCACTCCGCGGGCCAGCCGCGACACCGACAGCCCGCGCGCGCGCAGCGATTCAGCCAAATAATGGGCTGTCGTCTCGCCCTCGGCCGTGAAATTGGTCGCCAGGATCACCTCGCGCACCTCGCCATCGCAGGCGCGCTCAATCAGCCGGTCAAAATGCAATTCGGCCGGCCCAACGCCTTCGAGAGGCGCCAAACGCCCCATCAAGACGTAATACAGGCCTTTGTACCCATGGCTGGACTCAATCATGTTCTGGTCGGCGGGCGTCTCGACCACACACAGCAACGAGCCATCGCGTTTGGGGTTTGCGCAAACCGGGCATACGGGTTCGTCGGAAAAGCCGTTGCAGCGCTCGCAGTGGCGCAGATCGCGCACCGCGTCGGCCAGCGCCCGGGAAAGGCGCTCGGCACCGGCCAGATCGTGCTGAAGCATGTGATAGGCCATGCGCCGAGCCGAGCGCACCCCCACGCCCGGCAGGCGGCGCAAAGCTTCTATAAGCGCCTTTAACGGCTCGGGTTCCGGCAGTGTGGACGACATCGAAAGATCAGAAAGGCAGCTTCATGCCGGGGGGCAAGGGCATGCCGGCCGTAACCGACGACATCTTCTCTTGGGCAGTGGCTTCGGCCTTGCGCAGAGCATCATTCACGGCTGCGCCCAGCAGGTCTTCGAGCATGTCTTTGTCTTCTTCGAGCAAAGACGGGTCGATCGCCACGCGCTTGACGTCGTTGCGGCAGCTCATGGTGACTTTGACCAGGCCGCCGCCGGCAGCGCCTTCGACGAGAATGTCGGCCAGGGCCTCCTGCGCCTTCTTCATGTTTTCCTGCATTTGCTGGGCCTGGCGCATTAGCCCGGCCATCTGTCCTTTCAGCATGATGATGTTTCCTGAATGTATGAAGTGAATAAAGCAAATTTAGCCCGCTTTGAGCGAACACGGCGCCAACCCGATAAAACGCGTTGGCCGGCTTGAGCCGCAAGCCCGGCAACAGGCATTATGCGGACTGGTTGTTGAATACAGCACGCACCGAGCCCGGCACGAGCTGAGCTCCGAATTCGTCGATAAGGGCGCGAACCACTGGATCAAGCTGCACGTCATGTTCCGCCTGTTTTTGCCGCGCCGCACGTTCGGCCTGCGCAACCGCATGGGCGGTTTCCTCACCTGTGGCGCCAAACTCGACGTCCAGTTGCACCACCGTGCCAAAGTGCTCGGAAAGCACAGTACGCAAGCGCGCCTTGCCCGCCGTTGCCGCCAGCGTACGCACCGCCACGCGCAGACGAATTTCGCTTTCTTGCACACCCAGCCATTCGCTCTGGCGCGCCAGCTCGGCGGCCAGGCCGGTCACCGGCAACTGCGCAGCCAGGGCAGGCCAGGCCTTGGCGTCCATCTTGTTCAATCTGGGCGAACGTATCTTCGTGCGCTCAGGCGCGAAGACGGCTGCGGCGGCAGAGTCGGGCTGGACCGCTTCAAGCCCAATTTCCGCGCCATCGTCGGGCATGGTGTACGAACCATCGCCGCCAGTCTCGCCCTCTTCTTGGTAAGGTTCGAACTGGCCGGCATCCAGATCGGGAGGGATATCCTCCCAGGCTGGAATGTCATCGGGCATAAGGGCGTGAGCCGCCTCAACCCCATCGGGTGCATCCGCCGCTTCCGAACCATGCCGGGCGGCCGGCTGAGCAGAGTGCGTTGGAACATTCGCCGACGGCGCTGCGCCGGGCTCGACGGACGGATCGCTGCCTGCCTCGCGAGACGCGGCAGCGCGCGCCATTGCCGCCGCTGCCGGCGGAGCGGAAACCGGCGTGTGAACGGGTGCTGCTGAGACGGCGGCTGACGAAACATCATCGCTTGCATCATCCGTTGTATCGACCTTGGACGCTGGCGCATCGGCAGGCTCGGCCGCTGTAGCGACCTTGGATGCCGGTGCAGCCGCAAGTTTGCCCGCATCGCGGGCCGGCTCGGCCCTGGCTGGCGAATCGCCTGCCTGACCGCCGCCGCTGTCGCCCATACCTATAGGTTCAGCTTCGGGCGCAAGCGCCAGCATGCGCAGACAGGCCATCACGAAGCCGGCATATTCGTCCGGCGCCAGGGAAAGCTCATTGCGGCTATGCACGGCCACTGAATAGAACAGCTGCACCAGATCGGGATGCATCAAGCCCGCCAGCCGGGCAATCTCTTCAGCCATCGGTTCGCCGGAATCCAGCGCACCGGGTACGCGCTGCTGAATAGCCACCCGGGACAGCAACACTGCCAGATCGGCCAGGGCGCCGGAAAACGACAGGCCCCGCGTGGCAAGTTCGTCAGCCACCCGCAACACCTCGACGCCGCTACCCGCTGTCAGGGCCTCTAGCAGCCGCAGCAAGTAGCGCTGGTCGATGGTGCCCAGCATGCCTTGCATGGCCTCAAGCGTGAGATTGCCCGCGCTATAGGCGATGGCTTGATCGGTCAGGGACAAAGCATCGCGCATCGAGCCTGACGCAGCCTGGGCAATGAGCCGCAACGCCGGAACTTCGAACGGCATGTCTTCTTGCGCAAGCACCTCTTGCAAGTGAGCCACGATGGACTCGGATGTCATTTGCTTGAGATTGAACTGCAGGCACCGCGACAGTACAGTTACCGGGATTTTTTGCGGATCGGTCGTAGCCAGGATGAACTTGACGTGCGGCGGCGGCTCTTCGAGCGTCTTGAGCATGGCATTGAACGCATGCCCGGTGAGCATATGGACTTCGTCGATCATATAGACCTTGAAGCGGCCCGAACTGGGTGCATAGACGGCCTGCTCGAGCAACTGGGTCATCTCGTCGACCCCGCGATTGGAGGCTGCATCCAGCTCGACGTAATCGACAAAACGCCCCGCATCAATCTCGACACAAGCTCGGCAGGTGTCGCAGGGCGTTGCCGTGATGCCGTGTTCGCAATTGAGCGATTTGGCCAAAATGCGCGACAGCGTTGTCTTGCCCACACCGCGGGTGCCCGTAAACAGCCAGGCATGATGCAGGCGTTGTGTGGCCAAGGCGTGGGTAAGCGCGCGGACCACGTGGTCTTGGCCAACCAGGGTTTCGAAGGAACGCGGCCGCCATTTGCGTGCCAGCACCAGATATGTCATGCAGGAAGACCCGTACCAGAAGGCGATCGGAAAGCAAATGAAAAGTGTACCGGATTCGGCACGACTTGAGGCGCGAGCGGATATCCGCCGAAAATGAGGTGGCGAGCCTGGCTTCGGCACTGATCCTTAGCGACTATGGCTGCTTCGTTCCCGACCTGACCAGGTTTGCCGCCGGACCATGCGAAGGGGCCCGCCACGACAGAGTTTAACAGGAGTCGCACGAACCTTCAGTACTCCAGCCAGATATCGGCCCTGGGGAAGTACAAGGCCGCGCGCGCAGGCCGGCCGTCCAGTGCGGCAACCTGCTCGCAATAGCGCCGCAACTGGTCGCCATGGCGATGGCGCATGCGGGCCGCAAACGCTTGTGCCGCCTCGCCCTCCTGGGGCACGCCGGTCTTATAGTCCACAATCAGCCAGCCTTCCTCGTCAGCAATGGCAAGGTCAATAACCGATACTCGGCCCGAGACATCGAGCAACGACCATTCACGATACGCCTTCGCGGCCCCCAACAGCCACAAGCCGCGTTCGCTGGACAACGTAGCACAAAGCGTCTGGCTCACCACCGAGGCAGCATCATCCAGGGCTGAAGGCGGCAGCCCTGCCCGGCCAAGCTGTTTGCGCAAGACGGGCAGGCTCTGCCGTATCCGGTCATCCGACCAGGTATCCGGCCCTTCGCGGCCCAGCCGTTCGAGCCAGGCATGCGCCACGGTTCCAATTGCCGCCTCGTGGGTGGTGTCAGGTGCCCATTGCCATGCTGAAACCCGAGGCGCGCCCTCTATCTGTTCGGCGTCGGCCAGCCCGTCAATTTGCACACGGGCAAAACGCCGCTGCGCCGCACGTGGGGTGAATTCAAGATCGCCCGCAATCAATTCCGCCAAGGGCGGCGGGACCGGCTGGGGCAAATACGGCCACAAGCGGCCCAACAAGCTCGATGCCGAGGGCGTTTTGACACCGCCCTCATCATCAAGCGCCACTTCGCCGATCAAATGCAATTGCTGGCAGGCCCGTGTCACCGCCACGTACAGCAGGCGATCGGCTTCGTATGCGGCGCGGAGCTTCTCGCGCTCGGCCAGGTAGGCTGAAACCGGGTCGGCCGTATCCGAGGCGCGATGCTTGATCGGGCCAAGCAGCAAACGCCCTTCACTGTGCTCCAGGCGCAACAATGGTTGCGTGTCCGAGCGGGGCCTGCGATGCATGCCCATCAAGATCACCGTTTCAAACTGCAGGCCCTTGGATTTATGGATGGTCATTACCTCGACCGATCTGTCGGCTCCTTCGGGGGCCGCGTATAGCTGCTCGAGACGCAGCTCAAGTTCTGCCGGATCGAGCCCACCGTAAGGGGCAAGCTTCTCGATCAGACGAAACAGGCTTTCGGCATCGGCACGATCGCCCGCGCCGGAATAAATGGCAGGCCCGCCCAGCCGCTCCCAACACGATTGCAGCCACGCGGTAAACGGCACGCCGCCCGAAGCGTTGGCATCGTCCAGCAACACCGCACAGGCATGCCGCAAGCGCCGGGCCTCGTCCTGCGGCACATCGGCTTTCGACTCGCCCCGCAACCAACGGTTCAGCAGCTCGCGGGGCGTAGTGCGATGATCGGCGCCGAATAAATCGTGCAGCGTTTGAAGCGTCAGCCCGCACAAAGGGGAGCGCAGAACCGAGAGCCAGGCCAGCCGATCGGCGGGATGAGACAAAGCCCGCGCCAGCTGCACAGCGTCGCCCACTACCTGGCGCGATTTCAAGGGGGAGAGCTCGACGGCGCGGCATGGCATGCCCTCGGACGTCAACCGACGCACAACGCCTTCCAGATGCCCCCGGGCGCGCACCAGGATGGCGACCGGGTGTTCGCTGTCGGCGTGACGCTCCAAAGCCTCGCGCGCCAGCTCGACAGCGATGGATTCGGCCGTGCGGGCCGCCGACTCACCATCTATCGACGCATGGGTCCACACCGGATGCATCTCGGCTCCGATGTCGCCCAGGGGCTCATGATAGGCCTTGGAGGCGGTGTACGGAATCGCCCCCATGCCCGGATCGGCCTGGCCCGGGAACAGCGGCTCGAACATCTGATTGACCCAGTCCACGATGTTGGCCTGGGAACGGAAATTGTCCGTCAAGTTCAAGGACTCGAGGGGGATGTCGCCTAAACCATGTTCACGCACGCTCAGGAACAGCCCCACTTCGGCCTTGCGAAAGCGGTAGATGGACTGCATCGGGTCGCCAACCAAAAAAACGGTGCGCCCATCTCCTGGTTCCCAACCGGCAGTCAGCGAAGTCAGCAATCGTATCTGCGATTGACTGGTATCCTGGAATTCGTCCACCAGCAAATGCCTTATGGAGGCATCCAGCTTCAAGAGCAGTTCGCTGGGGTGGTCGGCGCTGCCCAGCGCGTGCAACGCGCTTTGAGAAATTTCAATGAAGTCGACTTCGGATTGTTCGCTGAACCGCAGTTTCAACTGCGCCGTCGCCAGCCACAAAACATGAATCAGATCGCCCAGCACCGCAAGCTGCTCAGGCTCGTAGCCGCCTGCTGGAGCGTTGCGGATACGGGCCAGGCAGGCGACCCAGGGCTCGCCGGGTTCACATGTGTTGAGCCATTGCATGAAGCTGTCTTTATGCGGCGTCTTGGGGTCGAAACCCATGCGTTTGTCGGCCGTGCGACGTAGCGTGTTGGTCTGGGTCAGCAGCGCGTTGGCCAATGCCTGCCAGCGCGCCAGCTCGGCGAAGGAAGGCGCCAGCGCCGCGCCGTCCCAGTCAAGCAGCGCGTCGAAGGCGCAGGGTTTGTCCGCCGCACGCAAGGCGTCTATGGCCGCCGATAGAGGCTGGGCCAGCGAATGCGACCACCCCGGGGGCATGTATTGCGCAAGCTGCGTCAGGTCGGCCTCTACGGCCTGGATCAGGTTATGCAGCAAGCGGCCCGCGTCGCTGCCTTCGCCAAGCAAGGGCAGCCATTGGTCGCGGCTGGCCAGCATTCCCGCGATCAGGCCTTGAGCCGCGCGCAGATCGACATCCAGGTGGGCGATTAATCGCGCCACTCTGTCGTCGTCATCGGCCATGGCCAAGGTGGCCTTGGCCGCCTCTTGGTAATGCTCGGCCGCCTGCTCGGTAACACCGGGCAGCCCGCCCAGCGTGCTTAACCACGGTGTGACCCGCACCAGCCACGATGAAAAGGAATCGATAGTGCGTATGCCCAAGCGTGCGGGATACTCGAGCAAATTCCACTGCTTTTCTTTGTCGCGGGCCATGGCCTGCCTGGCCAGGCGCCAACTGTTCTTCTTGTGCGGCTCTTCGGGCTCGTTCCCCTCGCCCGCCCTTAGCTTGGTCAGCACCCGCGCGTGCATTTCCGAAGCAGCCTTGCGCGTAAAGGTAATGGCCAGGATTTCTTCCGGCCTGTCGACCGTTGCCAGAAGCGCGAGGATGCGGTCGGTCAGCAGCTCGGTCTTGCCCGAGCCGGCCGGAGCCTGAATCAGGAAAGAACGAGCGGGGTCCAGCGCATCAAGCCGGACGGCGGCATCGGTAGGCGGCCTAAACGACATGATCAACCTCTTCGTTCAGGCGTAAAAAAGGCAACACGTCGCAATACGCCAGGTCGTCGGTGCGCAGGAAAGAGTTGGCCGCTACGCCGCCGGCGTACTCATCGGCAAGTTGCTCTATCAACGCTCGCCACTGGCTCATCAGAGCGCTCCAGGAAAGATGCTGGAAGTCTGGCCAGTCGCTCGGGGCGGCCGGACCGGGAAAACCGCAGTCGCCGTCGGCCAAGCCCTTTACCTCAATGCCTCGCGCATGCAAACGGGCCAGCAGCAAGGCGGCGACCGGTGTCTGGTCTTCGGCCAGCACTGCGGCATAAAAAGGCAGTTGCAGCCCGACCGGCCGATCACGCATCCAGTCTGAGCGCGGGTCGATGCCACCCCCGCCTGTCTTGTAATCAATGACGGCCAACCCGCCCTCGGGCAGAGTGTCGATGCGATCCAGGCGCAGTTTCAGGCGCAGCGGGCCACGGGCCCACTCGAAGGTTTCCTCGACCGCCTTGAGGACGAAGGCGCCTCGTTCGAGCTCGAGCGCAAACCAGTCCTGCAAAATCGACCCGGCACGGGCCACTTCAAGTTGACGTACAGCGTGTCCGTAATCGGCCAAACACTCGTTTGCGGCCTGCTCCAGCGCGGCTTTCATGGCTTTGCCCAGACGGCCGTCGGCATGCTGCTCACGAAGCGTGTCTGAATCGGGAATGTGTTTGCATACCAGTTCCATGCACTTGTGCAAAAACATGCCGCGGGCATTTTGATCGGCCAGGTCGGCGTAGTCTTCCATTTGGCTTGCCCCCAGGCGGTATCGAACGAAAGCCCACAAGGGGTTGCGCGCCTGGGTATCAATGACGGCTATACCCCCTTTGGTAACGGCCCCGGGCGGCAAGGCCGGGCCTTTGTCATCCACCAAAAGCTCCATGGGCGCAACCCCGGCCTCGGGCCACCGCCAGCCATGCGATTCGAGCGGGTAGGACACGATCAGGGGGCTCGCGCGCAGTTCACGCTCGCCCTCTTGAAGGGCATGGCTGACCCACACTTGCGGGGCCGTACACAACAAGGCCTGGAACATGGTTCGCGCCCACTGCAGCTCGCGCTCAGGGGTGGCTCGCGGCGCATTGGCGCGCCTCAAGGCGGACAGCGGCAGCAGCGGGTTGGGCCGGGGCGCCGAGGGCAAGACCTCGTCTGTCAGGCCTAATATCCATACACCATCCCAGTGGCCCCCTTCGGCCTCGAGAAAGCCCTGAACGTCCAGCCGCGCGGCGGGGTCACGCTGCGGCTGAAACGGCGTCTGCATGGCCATGGCGGACAAGGCCGAGATAGCCGCACCAAGATCAACCCGGTCCATGACCGTCGTTTGTGGTGCCAGACGCTCCAGCATGCGTTCGAACGCCTCGACGGTTTGAAAGGCATGGCTATCGAGCACGGTGTCGCCCGGAAAGCCCAAGGTTTGAAGCCACTGCCTGAAGCGCGCCACCCATACCTCGATGGAAGCTTTCGAGGCCTCGGCCCTGGCGCTGTCGAAACAGGCCCCCCAGGCCTGCATCAGTTCCGGCGCAAGCATCGCCAGGCGACGAGAGAGCTCGCCCACCGGCAGATGCACCAGCGCATCGGCACGCAGGGAGGCGTCGATGCGGGCTCGTCCGTCCGCCTCGGCCGCATCACCCGTGCAACGACCCGCCAAAAGCGCCTCGCCGGCGTCAGCCGGGCGACATTGCCCGCGGCGAACCATTTCACCCAACAAACGTAACCAGGCCAGGGCTGCCCGGGCAACGGGCCACTGCGCCAGTGGCCTGGCCACCGCAACGTTATAGCTGAGCGCCGGCTCACCATCCGTGCCGCGCAAGGCTTCACGCAGAACGCGATGGGCCAGCGCGGCATCGCCCTCTAGCTGGGCGGCGATGATGGCGTAGCGATTCTGGGGAAATTCGCGCAGCATCCGCCCGGCCCACTGTGCCGCAAGCCGCCATTCGGTGTCGGGGTCGGCCGCCTGCACCCGCCGGATCGATTCGGCGGCAACTGCATCCAGCCGCAGGCTATGCAAAGTGACGCCCTGCTCTTCAAACGCCGCCAGCAGCCGCAGCAGGCGCGGCGACATTTCGGAAAAACCGGCCAGCACCAAGCGGGTGAACCGGCGCGGCAGCAAGCCGCCTTCAACCGCCTCGCATACTCGCTCAAAGCCCAGCACAGCATCCTCGGCATCAAGCCGCCCCAACCGGTCGCGATACTCGTCACGCCAGAGCGTGAACCGCTCGTGATCGCTGGTTTCTTCGCCGGGCTGCAAGGCAAGGCGCCACTCGGACATGATCTGGTCGGCTTCGATGGCCAGCTTGGCGGCCTGCGCCGAATCCAGCAATGGATTATCGATTTCGATTTCAGCAATAACCTGCTGCCAAAGACTGCGCGCACCAAAGGCGTCGATGACATGCGAAGCCAGCCCGGCCTCGGGCAGGAATGAAAGCTCGTCTCCTGCCTGGCGCAGCCACCCTCGGAACGGAACGATGTCGGGCAGTGCCATGACGCGCCGCTCTTCGCCAAGCTGGGCGGAGAGGCTGGCCAATATGCGCCGCGCATAGCGGTTGTTGACTGTAAGGACAAGTGTTTCCGGGCTTTCAGGCTCAGCCAGCTCGTCCAGCGTCAGGGGAGGCAGAGTAATTTCCATGCTGCGAAGTGTACCGTGCGGACCCTTGGCCGGGTATGAGTAAAATCTCCTCTTGGAATCCCTTTTTTTACTCGTACTTCGGGCCTTGCCGTGGATTTTGTTGCACCAACCTCGATCGAGCAGTTTCTGGACGCCGTCTGGCTCGAGGACGGCCTGGCCGACAACACGCTCTCTGCCTACAGGCGCGACCTTACGGCCTTTGCCCGCTGGCTGCGCGAGCATCAAGGCAAAGACATCGATACTGCACAAACGGCAGACATCCAGGAATGGTTCGCGTCAAGCCATGCGACATCAAAGGCCGCAACAGCCAATCGGCGCCTTGCCGCCCTCAAACGCTATTACCTCTGGGCGCTGCGACAAGGCCGGGTTGGCGCAGACCCCTGCCTGACGCTCAAAGCCGCCAAGCAGGCGGCGCGCTTTCCCAAGACCTTGTCGGAAGACCAGGTGGACGCATTGCTGCAAGCGCCCGACAACGCCACACCCCGCGGCCTGCGCGACCGGGCCATGCTTGAAACCTTGTATGCCACGGGCTTGCGCGTTTCCGAACTGGTCGACTTGAACCTGTTGGACGTCAATCTGAACGAAGGCGTGGTTCGCGTAAACATGGGCAAGGGGGGCAAAGACAGGCTGGTTCCGCTGGGCCAGGAAGCCGCGCATTGGATAGAGCGCTATGCAAAAGAAGGCCGGCCGCAATTGCTGGGCTCGCGGCGTTGCGACGCCCTGTTCGTCACCGCCCGCGCGGCGCCAATGACGCGTCAGTCGTTCTGGCTGATCGTGCGCAAGTACGCCAAACAGGCCGACATACACGTTCCCTTGTCTCCTCACGTGGTGCGCCACGCCTTCGCCACCCATCTGCTGAACCACGGCGCCGATCTGCGTGTGGTGCAGATGCTGCTGGGGCACTCTGACATCTCCACCACGCAAATTTATACTCACGTGGCGCGCGAACGCCTGAAAACACTGCACGCACAGCATCATCCGCGCGGTTGACGGTACGACCGCCCATGAGCAAGCACATATCGGAAACTCGCGCCACACAGCTGTTGCGACGCCAAAAGATCGAATTCGGCGAGCACCCCTACAAATATGTCGAACATGGCGGCGCCCCCGAATCAGCGCGCCAACTGGGCGTTGATTCGCATCAGGTTGCCAAGACCTTGATCATGGAAGACGAGAATGGTCGTCCGTTGGTGGTGCTGATGCACGGTGACTGCGAAGTTTCCACCAAGAACCTGGCGCGGCAGATCGGCGCCAAGAAGGTTGCGCCCTGCGCGCCGGCAACGGCGCAACGCCATTCAGGCTATATGGTAGGTGGCACGTCGCCGTTTGCGACGCGCAAGAAGATGTCGGTATGGGTGGAAAAGAGCTTGCTCGATTACCCGATGATCTATTTGAATGGCGGGCGGCGCGGCTACTTGATCAGCCTTTCTCCGTCCGCCGTCATGAAACTGCTCGATGCCGGGACAGTGGAAGCCGCGCTACCCAAGCCTTGAACCGCACGCTCATGACCCTTGCACACCCAAGGTGTGCCGCCCGGCCAGCGTAGAGACCGCCAAGGCATCACGGCTTTCATGACCCGACCATCAAGATGGCAGTTCTCGGTTAATTCTCGCCGGGCATGGGAATGCCATAGGTCTCTAGCTGCTGTCCCACAGAGCTGTCCCATGCTTGTGCGATCTCTTCAGCCGTCCACCCTCCGCTGCGGTAGGCGCTGCGAACTTCCTGCGGATGACTCCATAACGACAACTTGTCGCCGCCCAGACCGATGCACTGGCCGGTGATGCCCTGCGCCGCTTCTGAAGCCAGGAACACAAACAACGGGGCGACGTCTTCCGGCAGGCCCAAGCCCATGCCCGCCCGAAGCTCCGGCGGAAGCGGTTTACCCTGAGCGAGCAATTCGGCATACGGCGCCATGGCCGGGATGCCGGCCACCATCTGCGTAAACGCCATTGGCAGCACTGCATTGACCGTCACTCCCATGCGGGCGCATTCCAATGCCCAGGTGCGGGTAAAGGCGGCGATGCCGGCCTTGGCCGCCGAGTAGTTGGTTTGGCCAAAATTGCCTCGCTGGCCCGCCAGCGACGACACGAGAAGCAGACGACCGCCTTCACCCTGCTCTCGAAAGCGCATTACGGCGGCACGGGCGCAAGTAAACGTGCCTCGCAGATGCGTGTCGATGACGGCGTCAAAATCGTCATCCGACATATTCCATAGAACCTTGTCGCGCAAGATGCCGGCATTGGCGCACATGATGTCCAGCCTGCCAAAGGCCTCGACCGCCCTGTCCACGCAGCGCTGCGCAGCTTGCGACGAACCTATGGCCGCCACTTCGGCCACCGCCCGGCCGCCTTCCGCCTGGATGGCTTCGACGGCTTCTTGCGCCGTGCTTTCATCCACGTCGTTGACAACCACGGCCGCCCCGGCACGTGCCAAGGCTTTGGCAACCTCCAGGCCCAAGCCGCGTCCACCCCCCGTGACGACGGCCACTTTCCCATTGAGTTCTATTGCTGTTGTCATATAAAGCCTATTGATTTTTCTGACGCGCCACAAACCACCAGGCGCTGCCGAGGGCGGCCAACGCAACTGTATAAGGACGCCGAGTGTTACTTGCCTTGATAAATGGGTGCGCGCCGCTCCATGAAGGCACGCGGCCCCTCGCGCGCGTCTTCAGTCTCCATCACCCTGGCGTAGGCCTGCTCCTCGAGCTTGAACGCCTCGTGTTGCGGCAAGCCAATGGAGTCGGTGGCTGTTTTTTTAATCTCGGCAACGGCCAGGGGCGCATTGTCCGCAATGCGCCGCGCCAGCCTTTGCGCCACGGCGAGCACTTCTGGCCCATGCACCACGTAATTGAGCAAACCCAGCTGCAAGGCCTTTTGCGCATCAATCATTTCGCCAGTCAGCATCAGCTCCATTGCCTGGCAGTATGGCAATTGCGCGGGCAGGCGCGCCAGTGAACCGGCAAATGGAATGAGGCCACGCTGCACTTCGGGCCAGGCGAAGCGGGCATCGCTGGAGGCAACACGAATGTCGGTTCCCAGCAATAACTCGGCCCCGGCCGCCACGCATATGCCATTCACTGCGGCCACGACAGGCTTCTGCAAAGCAGGATCGCACAAAGAAGAAACCGGCATGACGTCGGGATCGTTCAAAAGGCGCTCGTCCCACTGGTCTTCGGGCTTGCGGTCGCCCGTAAGCAAAGGCAAAGTTCGCCCCAGGTCGCCACCGGCGCAAAACGCCCTGTCGCCGGCCCCGGTAAGTATGATGACACGCACGGCCGCATCGTCGCGCGCATCAAGCAAGGCATCAGCCAGACGGCACAACATCTCTGGTGTCAGCGCGTTATGCGCCTGCGGCCGATTGAGAGTAATGGTCGCGATTTGTTCTTTTTTTTGATATAGAAGCGGCTCTGTTGCCATGATGATCGACCCCCGTGATAAGCAGAACGATCATAGCAAGGCAGGCGCCCGGCTTTGTCAGCCAAAAGAATGACTGTGCATTCCTGGCGCCGCGGCCTGGCGCCCCTCTGGCCTGGCGCCCCCGGCAGGAATCGAACCTACAATCTTCCCTTAGGAGGGGAAAGTTATATCCATTTAACTACGGGGGCAAAGAAGCAAAAGTATAGCAGCACGGAACGCAGGCTCGGTCCATGAAAACCGTGTATACATGACCCTTACTGTTGTATGGATGCCAAACAAAGCATGGCGTCGCAAGAAGCATTTTCGCGTGTTTTGCCCTCTACGCAAGCAAGTATCCTCGCGTCCGGGATAATGAAAACCTCAAGTTGAATGCGTCACTACTTCAACGCGGCGTTACGGCCCTATCAGCAGGCTGAAACCCCATATCGTCAAAAGCAAAATATGCAAAAAAACGAGATTTTAGCCGAAGTTAAACTATATTTAGCAGACGAAGGCCGCACAGAAGCATTGGCCGGCCTTCTCGGGCCGATGCTGCTTCAAACAGGCGGGCAGGCTGAGGCCGGGGGCCGCATCCACCTTAAAGGAGAGCTCGGAGCCGGCAAGACTCACTTCGCCCGAGCCCTGCTTCGAGCATGCGGAGTAACAGGTCGTATCAAGAGCCCAAGCTACGCCCTGCTTGAAAGCTATAAAGTTTCTAACTTATACTTCTATCATCTTGATTTTTATAGATTTAGCGATCCTAGGGAGTGGGTCGACGCAGGATTCCGAGATCTCCTGCAAAAACAAGCAGTTGTGTTGATCGAATGGCCGGAACAAGCAGGCTCGCTCCTGCCTCCGCCCGACCTTGAGATTTCCCTGGTCTATGAAGGCGACGGACGATGCGCACACCTGGCCGCCTATAGCAACAAAGGACAATCATGGCTGACTTCACTGGCACCCCATTTGCGGGAATTTCCGCACAAGGACTCGCCCGCCGACGAATCCTAGCCACCGCCACCACCCTGCTGGTGCTGCCGGTCGTACCCCGGCTGGCCATGGCGGGAACCATTCTGGCAGTACGTACCTGGCCCGCCGACGAATACACGCGCGTCACCCTGGAAATGGACAGCGAGTTAAAGGCCGAGCACTTCACGCTTGAAAATCCGCATCGCCTGGTCGTTGACATTGACGGGCTTTCCATGAGCAGCAAGCTGAACGATCTGGTGTCGAAGGTCAGGCCGAACGACCCCTACATCGCTTCCGTGCGCGTAGGCCAGAACCGTCCCGACGTGATCCGCATGGTGCTCGACCTGAAGCAACCGATCGCCCCACAGGTGTTCACGCTTAAACCCATTGGCGAATACAAGTACAGGCTGGTACTCGACCTTTACCC
Source organism: Pusillimonas sp. (assembly GCF_044464525.1). Classification (NCBI taxonomy): domain Bacteria; kingdom Pseudomonadati; phylum Pseudomonadota; class Betaproteobacteria; order Burkholderiales; family Alcaligenaceae; genus Pusillimonas; species Pusillimonas sp. Next base: position 39,990 of record NZ_JBIQLE010000020.1, on the reverse strand, counting down.
GCAAATCGCACAAGACCCGCTGGTGGCCATCGCCAACTCTTTCCAGGATGAAGACCCCCTGGCGGACGTGCTGGAAAGCCTGGCTCAGAACGCGCCCAACACTGCTCCCATTCCATCTGTCGACGGCCAGACCCTGCCCTCCACGCCGCCTGCGGCGAAGAAGCCGGCCACTCCGCCACAACCTCCGGCCGTTGTCACGCCCACCCCGACGCCGTCGAATCGACCCGTGCTGGTGGCCCTTGACGCGGGCCATGGCGGCGAAGACCCCGGCGCCATCGGGCCGCGGGGCACTCGTGAAAAAGACGTAGTCCTAAGCATTGCAAAGCGCTTGAAGAAATTGATCGACGCGCAACCGAATATGCGCGCCTACCTCACGCGCGATGCCGACTACTTCGTCCCGCTGCATGTCAGGGTGCAGAAAGCGCGACGGGTCAAGGCGGATCTCTTCATTTCGATCCATGCAGATGCATGGATCAAACCGTCGGCACGAGGGTCGTCGGTATATGCGCTATCGCAAAACGGCGCCACCAGCACCACCGCCCGTCTACTGGCGAAAAAAGAAAACGACGCCGACCTCATCGGCGGTGTCAACCTGGGATCACACAACAAGCAAGTGGCCAAAGTACTGCTCGAGCTCTCCACCTCTGCACAGATCAGCGACTCGATGAAAGTCGGCGGCAATGTATTGTCCGAAATCGGCAAGATCAATCGCCTGCACAAGAAAAGCGTCGAGCGCGCGGGCTTCGCGGTACTGAAGGCGCCGGACATTCCATCCATCCTGATCGAAACCGCCTTTATCAGCAACCCCGAAGAAGAGCGGCTGCTGCGCAGCTCGGCCCACCAAGACCGCATCGCCCGGGCCATGCTGGCGGGCATCAACGGCTATTTCGCCTCCAGCCCCGCCCTGGCCAGAAGAACCTGACCCAACCAAGGGCATCAATCGCCGCCTGGCATTTTTTTCCGCCGGGCCGCCCCAAGGAAAAAAGTGCCCCCTTGGGGGGCAGCAAGCCGGCGCAGCCGGCGTAGCGTGGGGGCATTTCCCTCGCCGGGCCGCCCCAAGGAAAAAAGCGCCCCCTCGGGGGGACAGCAAGCCGGCGTAGCCGGCGCAGCGTGGGGGCATTTCCCCCGCCGGGCCGCCCCAAGGAAAAAAGTGCCCCCTTGG
>NZ_JBIQLE010000020.1:0-38728 GCF_044464525.1 Pusillimonas sp. | reverse complement strand
AGCGTGGGGGCATTTCCCCCGCCGGGCCGCCCCAAGGAAAAAAGTGCCCCCTTGGGGGGCAGCAAGCCGGCGCAGCCGGCGTAGCGTGGGGGCATTTCCCCCGCCGGGCCGCCCCAAGGAAAAAAGTGCCCCCTTGGGGGGCAGCAAGCCGGCGCAGCCTGCGTAGCGTGGGGGCATTTCCCCCGCCGGGCCGCCCCTGAAAGCTGCTACCATAAAGGCCGACCCTTTTACCTTCGAAGCAAATGCATTTCAGCGACACCCGCACCCCCTTAAGCGAAACGCTTTCCACCGCGATCGACGGCATCCAAGGTGAGTCCGTCACTTTGCGCAACCTGATGGCGGCCATTGGCGAACAAGGCCTGCTGGTGTTGTGCGCCATCGCCACTCTTCCGTTCCTCATCCCGGTTTCCATTCCAGGCGTCTCCACTGTGTTCGGCGCGGCCATTGTGCTGCTGGCGGTGGCCATCACCATGAATCGCCTGCCATGGCTACCCCAGCGCATACTGGACCGCCCTTTGGAAACGGCAAAGCTTCTGCCCGCCCTGCGCAAGGGAGTGGCCATCGTCTCGAAGCTCGATGCGTGGGTACTGCCACGGTTTCCATTTTTAACGTCCGGGCCCTTTGCGCGTTTCAATGGCCTGGTGCTGATATTTGCCGGGCTGCTGCTGATGGCGCCCTTCGGCCTGATCCCGTTCTCGAACACCGCGCCGGCGGTGGCGATTCTGTTTCTTACCATGGGTATGCTTCAGCGCGATGGCCTGTTCATCTTGCTGGGCTATCTGGGTACGGTGCTGACAGTCGTGTATTTTTCAACACTGCTGTATGCCGCATGGCGGGCGGGCGGCGCTCTGCTGAGCTGATCATGCAGGAACGCCGCTCCATTGCTCCGCTTCCCGATCTGCTCGTCAGTCAGATTGCAGCCGGTGAAGTCATCGAGCGTCCCGCTTCCGTATTAAAGGAAGTTCTGGAAAACGCCATCGATGCCGGCGCCGCAAACATCGAAATCCGGCTCGAAGGCGGTGGCATACGACGCATCGCGGTCAGCGACGACGGCTCGGGCATCCCGCATGACGAGCTCGGCCTTGCATTGACGCGACACGCCACCAGCAAGATACAGTCGCTTGAAGAGCTCGAGTCGGTTGCTTCAATGGGGTTCCGAGGCGAAGCGCTGGCCTCCATCGCATCGGTCTCGCGATTCAGCCTGATTTCGCGCACCGCCCGCGACGATCACGCCTGGCAATTAGAGCCGAACTCTGCCAGGCCCGAGGCAGCCGCCGGCCCCGTGGGCACCACGGTGGACATCCGACAGATTTTTCACGATATACCGGCGCGCCGTAAATTCCTCCGCGCCGAGGCCACCGAGTACGGCCACTGCGTGGATGCCCTTGAACGCATCGCACTAGCCCACCCCGGGGTGGGCTTTCGCTTGTTCCACAATGACAAGCCTCAGAAACAGTGGCGAGCCGGCGCCATCCGGCAACGCATACTCGACGTGCTGGGCCGGGAGTTCTGCGAACAATCGATCGACGTGGAGCTTGAGTCAGGCCTGATCGCGCTGCGGGGCCTGATCATCCGGCCGGCTTTTGCCCGATCCCGCGCCGACAAACAATATCTATACGTCAACGGACGCTTCATACGCGACCGCGTTGTTTCCCACGCCATTCGACAGGCATACGCCGACGTGTTGCACGGCGACCGGCAACCAGCCTACGTACTGTTTCTATCGGTCGACCCTGCCACAGTCGACGTCAACGTGCATCCGGCCAAACATGAAATCCGCTTTCGCGAAAGCGGGGCGGTCCACCGCTTCGTTGGCCAGGCAGTGGGTCAGGCTCTTGGCCACGCCGCAGGCGCTTCAATTGGACTTGCGTCCCCCGACGGCGCCCCTTCCGCCGGTTCGGAAGCCCCTCGCAACAACACTACAAGCGGCGCCTTCCCCTCGGATCAGGCCCATGCCCAGCCGTTGTCGCCCGACCGCTCCGGGCCCAGCCCCAGCGGCTTCTATGCGCCGCCGGCCAGGCAGACAGCATTTCGCCTCGGCGATCATCAAACAGGGCACGCCGATAATTGGCATAGGCTGTATCAACCTTTGCAGCCGCAAACAGCGGCGCCCATTGCCGACCTTGCTTCAAGCTCAAATCGCGAGCCGATATCGGACAATGAGCATCCCCTGGGCATGGCGTTGGGCCAGCTTCATGGCATCTATATTCTGGCGCAGAACCGCGAGGGACTCATCCTGGTAGACATGCATGCAGCCCACGAACGGGTCGTATACGAGCAGTTGAAGAATGCCATGGATGCGCGCGAGCTGCCGCGCCAAGAGCTTCTCGTACCCGTAGTGTTTTCGGCCACCGAGAAAGAGCTGGGCCTGATAGAAGAACACGAAAACAGCCTGACCGAGCTGGGCCTGGTTTTAAGGCCCTCTGGGCCGTCCGCCATCATGGTCCGAGCGGTGCCCGCGCTGCTGGCCCGCGGCGACGTGGAATCGTTGGCCCGCGGCGTGCTTGGCGACCTTGCTCAAGTGGGCAGCTCGGCCCTGCTTACCGAGCAACGCAATATGCTGCTTTCCACCATGGCCTGCCACGGCTCGGTGCGCGCCAACCGCCGCCTCACTCTGGATGAAATGAACGGCCTGCTGCGCCAGATGGAGCGCACCGAACGGGCCGACCAATGCAACCATGGCCGACCCACGTGGATCCATTGGAAGCTGGGCGAGATCGACCGCTTTTTCCTGCGCGGCCAATGAGCCCCCCCGTCATCTGCATCGCAGGCCCCACAGCGGCCGGTAAAAGCGCCTCGACCTTGGCTCTGGCCCGCGACTGGCCCATCGAGATCATCAACGTCGACTCGGCGACCATCTATCGCGGCATGGACATCGGCACAGCCAAGCCTTCGCGCGAAGAGCGCGAACGCATACCCCATCATCTTCTGGACATCCGCGATCCGGCCGAAAGCTACTCCGCCGCCGCGTTTCGAGAACACGCACTGGAACTGATCGGCGACATCGCCGCGCGTGGACGCATCCCCCTGCTTTGCGGCGGCACCATGCTCTATTACAAGGCATTACGCGAAGGCCTGGACGATCTTCCCCGCGCCGACCCCGCAGTGCGCGCGCAGTTGGATGCGGAAGCCCAGGAACGCGGCTGGCCCGCGCTTCATGCCGAGCTGGCCGCCGTTGATCCACCCACCGCCACGCGCCTGGCGCCCAATGACAGCCAGCGCATACAACGGGCCCTGGAAATTTTTCGCCTGACGGGCACGCCCATGTCCCAACTATTGGACAAGCGTCCATCCGACACAGAAAACCAAGGCCGGTATCTGACAATCAGCCTCGAACCTTCGGACCGCCTCGCCTTGCACGAGCGCATTCGGCAACGATATCTCGCCATGATAGACATGGGCTTGGTGAATGAGGTGGCTGCCTTGCACCGCCGGCCCGATTTGCATCCCGGCCTGCCCTCGATACGCTGCGTCGGCTATCGACAGATTTGGGACCATCTGGATGGAAAGGCAAGCTTGGCTGAAGCCGTCGAAAAGGCCGTTGCGGCCACCCGCCAACTGGCCAAGCGGCAACTGACCTGGTTGCGCTCACAGCCTGATCGTATGGTGGTCGACTGCTTGGCGCATGACGCAGCCAGCCAGGTTGCAAGCCTGGCCAGCCGCCTCTGGCGGACCAATATCAATTAGAGATCAGAGCTAACCGCCAAGGCGCGCCGGCATTCGATGGCGACCTGAACACAAATGGCCCGTCGCCCCGCCTGGCCTCGCCCGGCCGCCGAGCGCATCGGCTCTAGACCACCACCGTCTGAGGGGCTTCGTCAACGCGCGCCACGATCACACCCAATTGGCTGACCTGCTCGCCGTGGCCGGCCAACGTTGCGGAAACGGCGTCGGCCTGGTCAGCCGGCACGACAATAATCATGCCGATGCCGCAGTTGAACACCCGATGCATCTCGGTTTCCTCGACATCGCCGTTCTGTTGCAGCCAGCGAAACAGCTCGGGCATTTCCCACGCATCGCGATGAAGCTTGGCGGCCAGGTGAGGCTGAAGGATGCGCGGCACATTGTCGAGCAGCCCGCCGCCGGTTATGTGGGCCAGGCCCTTGATGGCCGCGCCATGCTCTTTCAGGGCGGCCAGCACCGCCTTGGCGTAGATGCGAGTGGGCTCCATGATGACATCTGCCAGCGGCCGGCCGCCCAGCTCTTGTGTGGGCCGTGCATTGGCGTGGGTAAGAATCTTGCGCAACAGCGAAAAACCGTTGGAATGTGCGCCGCTGGAGGCCAGACCCAACACCACATCGCCCTCGGCGATTGATTTGCCATCAATGATGAGCGATTTTTCGACCGCACCCACGGCAAAACCGGCCAGATCATACTCACCGTCCGGGTACATGCCGGGCATTTCAGCCGTTTCCCCGCCTATAAGCGCACAGCCCGAAAGCTCGCAACCCTTGGCTATGCCGCCCACCACGCTGGCCGCCGTATCGACAGACAGCTTTCCGCAGGCGAAATAATCAAGGAAGAACAGCGGTTCGGCGCCCTGGACCAGGATGTCGTTGACGCTCATGGCGACAAGGTCGATGCCCACGGTATCGTGGCGCTGCCATTCGAACGCCAGCCGCAGCTTTGTGCCCACCCCGTCGGTGCCCGCCACGAGCACGGGTTCCTTGAAGTGCTTGGGCACTTCGAAGAGCGCCCCGAAACCGCCGATGCCGGCCATGACACCCGCACGCATGGTCTTGGCCGCAAGCGGCTTGATGCGATCGACGAGCGCCTCGCCGGCGTCGATGTCCACACCGGCGTCGCGATAGGTTAAGGGGGCGGAATTTTTGGTAGTCATGAGAAAAGCCGTGGGATATGTAAGAATTGCGTGTTGAACTGAATCGTCTAGCGCATTTTACGCTTTTACCCCCCGCAATGCCCCGCCAACTAATCCTCGATCTTCTGCCCCCGCCGCCGCCCACTTTGGATAACTTCGTTGTTGGCGACAACGCGGCCGCCGTCGATGCGCTGCGGCACTGGCGGCCCGGACGAGCCATCTACCTTTGGGGCCCGCCCGGCTCGGGCCGCAGCCATCTGCTGCGCGCAATCGGAGACGCGCCCGGCAACCAGTATGTCGAAGCCCCTAAAGCGGCCGAACGGCTGATTCGAATCGCCCACCACGAAGCCAGCGAAACGCGCCTGGTTGCCGTGGACGGAGTCGAACTTCTGGACCCCGCCGGCCAATCGGCCCTGTTTGCCCTGTACAATCGCTGGCGAGAAGAGTCCGCCGGCTCTCACGCCTTTACGTTGCTGCTGGCGGGCGACCGCGCCCCTATGTCCATGCCGCTGCGTGAAGACCTGCGTACCCGGCTGGGCTGGGACCTGGTCTATCGCCTTCAGCAGCTTTCCGACGACGAAAGGGCCCAGGCCATGCGCGCGCAAGCCGCCGAACGTGGTCTGCAACTGGCTCCCGAAGTGGTCAACTGGGTACTTACCCACTATACCCGCGACATGAACCATCTCAGCGCCCTGATCGACGCACTTGATCGCTACTCGCTTGAAAAGCAGCGAGCCATCACCCTGCCACTTTTAAAGGATCTCCTGGCGACCACGACGTCGCCCGACGAAACCGCATGACCACTCCAAGAAATCTGGCCCTGTTTGACCTGGACCACACCCTGCTGCCGCTTGACAGCGACTATCAATGGGCCGACTTCCTGGCCCGCACCGGCCGCGCCGGCGACCCCGTGGAAGCCCAGCGCCTGAACAACGAACTGATGGAACGCTACAACGCCGGCAACCTTACCGCGCAGGAAGCCGCCGAGTTCATGCTGGGCCTGCTGGCCGCCGCCGCCACTTCTGACCTGGCCGAATGGCATCAGGTCTTCATGCGTGAAATCATCGAACCCAACATCCTGCCCGTGGCGCGTGAGTTGGTGGATAAACATCTGCAGCAAGGCGACCTGTGCGCCATTGTCACGGCGACCAATGAGTTCGTAACAGCGCCCATCGCCCGGGCCTTCAACATCCCGCACCTGATCGCCACCGTGCCCGAAATGCACGAGAATCGCTATACAGGCGCCATCCACGGCGTTCCCAGCTTCCAAGAGGGCAAGGTCACGCGCGTCAACGAATGGCTGGCTGGGCAAGGATTGAACCTGCAAAGCTTCGAGCGCAGCTACTTCTACAGCGACTCGACCAATGACTTGCCTCTGCTTGAGGCTGTCACCGACCCCATCGCGGCCAACCCCAGCCCGACTCTCCGGCAGGTGGCCCAGAGCCGCGGATGGCTGATCCTGGATATTTTCAAGGACATGCAGGACGCAAAGTCCTAAAATACGCCCATGCTGAAAGAGACAATAAAAAACTTTGTGGGCCGCTTGTTTGCCAGCCCCGTGGCGCGCGGCCCACAGCGGCTTGCGCGCGACAAGCACGGAATCGATCGACGCAACGTCTCGCGCCATGCGATCAAGGTCTGCGAGGTTCTGCATCAAAAAGGGTACAAGGCCTATATCGTCGGTGGCGCGGTGCGCGATCTGATCGCCGGGCTTGAACCCAAAGATTTTGACGTCGCCACCAACGCCACACCCGAGCAAATCCGCCCCCTGTTCCGGCGCGCCCGCATCATCGGACGCCGCTTCCAGCTAGTACACGTGGTTTTTGGCCAGGAAATTATCGAAACCTCGACTTTCCGGGCCCCCGCAGACGCCGGGGACCAGATCACCGACGAGCACGGACGCATCCTGCGCGACAACCTGTTCGGCACCCACGAACAAGACGCCGCCCGACGCGACTTCACGCTCAACGCGCTTTACTACGACCCCATCAACGAAGAAGTAACCGACTATCATCAAGGCGTGGCCGACCTTAAAAACCGCGTAGTACGCATGATAGGAGACCCCGAAACCCGCTATCGCGAAGACCCGGTACGCATGCTGCGCGCCGTGCGCTTCGCCTGCAAGCTCGGCGGCACGGTCGACCCGGCGACACTGGCCCCCATTCGCAAACTCGCGCCTTTGATCAAGAACGTCCCCTCGTCTCGCCTGTTCGACGAAATGCTCAAGCTGCTCACTTGCGGTCACGCCATGAAGTGCTTGCAGCAACTGCGCGATCTGGGCCTGCTCCAGGGCTTGTTGCCCGTCACCGACGCCCTGTTCCAAAGCCCCGAGGGCGAACAGTTCATATCGCTCGCCCTCGAGCGCACCGACGCGCGGGTTCGTTCCGGCAAATCAGTCAGCCCCAGCTTCCTGTTCGCCGCCCTGCTTTGGCAATTGGTCAATACACGCTGGGTTGATATCACTGCTCAGGGCGAACACCCCATCCAGGCCCTGGTCATGGCTGCCGATGACGTTATCGACCAGCAAACCCGCACCTTGGCAATCCAGCGCCGCTTCCAGGCCGACATGCGCGAAATCTGGTTCATGCAACCTCGGTTTGAACGAGCTTCGCCCCGCGCCATCTGGCGCATGCTGGAACATCAGCGCTTTCGCGCTTCCGTCGACTTCTTGCAACTGCGCGCCGAAGCGCGTGAAGTGGACAGCGTACAGGCGCAGTGGTGGATGGACCTGGCCGATGCCGACAGCAACACACGCATACAGATGATCGACGAGTACCAGCGGCAGAGCGCCGGCAGCGCCTCGGACAAACCTCGCAAACGCCGTCGCCGCCGCAAACCCGCAGCCGCTCGCCCCGACAACGCAACGGCTTGAACACGGCTACATTGAATTCCCACACTGACGCCACGTGGAGTACAGCCTACATCGGCCTGGGCGCCAACCTGGGCGACGCCCAGCAGGCCATTCAATCGGCGGGCCGGCAATTGGCGCAAACCGACGGCGTCACCGACCTTGAGCTTTCGCCCTTTTACCGCAGCGCCCCCGTGGATTCCAGCGGCCCAGACTACATCAACGCAGTCGCCTCGCTACGCACGCGGTTAGAACCCGAAGCGCTGCTCGACGCCCTACAGCGCATTGAACAGCTTCACGGCCGCGAACGCCCCTACCGCAACGCGCCTCGCACCCTCGACCTGGACCTGCTGTTATACGGCGAACAAAGCATCGACACGCCTCGCCTGACCGTGCCACACCCCCGCATGCACCTGCGCGCCTTCGTCCTGCGCCCCCTGCTCGACCTGGCGGCCGACTTCACTCTGCATGGCAAGACGCTCTCCGAATGGCTGCAGGCGTGCACAGATCAAAAACTGGAACGCTTGGGCTGATTCACCCCTAAGCTTGTCGGCAGTCTGCCTGGATACCTGCGCGGGGTAGTCAATCCACAACCACCGGAATCCGCGCAATACGCTCCCACTGCTTGGGGCCAGTCTCGTGCACCGACGTACCGCTGGCATCGACAGCCACTGTTACAGGCATATCCTTGACATCAAACTCATAGATAGCCTCCATGCCCAAGTCTTCGAAAGTCGCCACCTTGGCGCCTCGTATCGCCTTGGAAACCAGATAAGCCGATCCGCCAACCGCCATAAGATAAGCCGAGCCATGCTTGCGGATCGACTCAATCGCCACAGGGCCACGCTCGGCCTTGCCGATCATGGAAATCAGCCCGGTCTGTTCGAGCATCATGTCGGTGAATTTGTCCATACGTGTCGCCGTGGTGGGTCCGGCCGGACCCACCACTTCCTCGCGCACCGGATCGACCGGACCCACGTAATAGATCACGCGGTTAGTGAAGTCAACCGGCAACTGCTCACCCCGCTCGAGCATTTCTTGAATTCGCTTATGCGCCGCATCACGCCCGGTCAGCATCTTGCCTGACAACAACAGCGTCTGCCCCGGCTTCCAGCTTGCAACCTGCTCCTTCGTGAGCGTATTCAAATCCACCTGCAGCGACTTGTTGTAATCGGGCGCCCAATTGACATCCGGCCACTCGGACAACGACGGCGGCGTCAACTGGGCCGCGCCGGAACCGTCAAGCACAAAATGCACGTGGCGCGTGGCCGCACAGTTTGGAATCATCGCCACAGGCTTGGACGCCGCGTGCGTTGGGAAAGTATTTATCTTTACATCCAGCACCGTGGTCAGCCCGCCAAGACCCTGGGCCCCAATGCCCAGCGCATTCACTTTTTCATAAAGTTCGATGCGCAGTTCTTCGAGCTTATTGCTGGGCCCACGGCGCAGCAGTTCGTACATGTCGATGTCTTCCATCAACGCCTGCTTGGCCATCAGCATCGCCTTCTCGGCCGTACCGCCCACACCGATGCCCAGCATTCCCGGCGGGCACCAGCCCGCACCCATCTTCGGCACAGTTTCCATCACCCAATCCACCAGAGAGTCACTGGGGTTCAGCATGACGAACTTGGTTTTGTTTTCCGAGCCACCGCCCTTGGCAGCCACCTGCACGTCGACCGTGTCGCCAGCAACCAGCTCCACGTTCACAATACAGGGCGTGTTGTCGCGCGTGTTCTTGCGGGTAAAGAGCGGGTCAGCCAACACCGAGGCGCGCAAGGGATTGTCGGGATCCAGATAGCCCTGGCGCACCCCCTCGTCACAGAGCTCCTGCAAACTGCGCTGAGTATCCAGACGCACATTCATGCCGATCTTCAGAAAGACGTTGACGATGCCGGTGTCTTGACAGATAGGCCGACGCCCCTCTGCACACATGCGCGAGTTGGTCAGGATTTGCGCGATGGCATCCTTGGCCGCCGGGCTTTCTTCACGTTCGTACGCGCGCGCCAGATGCTGGATGTAATCGGCCGGATGGTAATAACTGATGAACTGCACCGCGTCTGCCACGGATTGGATCAGGTCGTCTTCTTTGATGATGGTCGTCATAACTATGTGGTGGTTTCAATAACAAAGCCCGGATTACTGCGTTATTTTCCGGTCCAGACAGGCTTGCGCTTCTCGGCAAAGGCAGTGGCGCCCTCTTTGGCGTCGGCAGACGCGAATATGGGGGTAGAGCGCGGACGCTGCAGGTCGAACATATCCGCCTGTCGCCAGTCGCGTGACTCGGCGATGATCTCTTTGGCGGTCTGTACGGCAAGGGGGCCGTTGTTCGCGATGACGCGGCCCAGCTCAAGGGCGCCTTCCAACGCCTTGCCTGCCTCGACCAAGCGATTGACCAGCCCGAAATGGTGGGCGCGCTCTGCCGGGAACATTTCGCCGGTAAGAATGACTTCAACCGCAATGTGATACGGAATTCGCTGAGGCAGGCGCAGCATGCCGCCCGAACTGGGCACCAAGCCCAGCTTGGTCTCTGGCAGACCAAACTTGGCATTGTCGGCAGCCACGATCATGTCGCATGCCAGCGCCAGCTCGCAGCCGCCGGCCAACGCATACCCTTCGACCGCGGCGATAAGCGGCTTGCGCGGCCCTTTTTCGCACAGGCCGCCAAAACCTCGGCGCCCCACCAGCGGACGCTGGCCCGTGGCGGCGAAGGCCTTGAGATCCATGCCGGATGAAAACGTGCCCCCGGCGCCTGTCAGGATGCCAAGAGCCACACTGTCGTCTGCGTCCAGCCGCTCGAATACCTCGGCCATGGCAACAGCGGTTTCGTAGTTGATGGCGTTACGCGCTTCGGGGCGGTTGATCGTAATGACGAGTATGCCGTCGACGACTTCTGTCTTGACTAGATCTGACATAGGGGTCTCCATCTGGCCGCGCCCTGCGCGGCAAAAGCTAAGGTTGGCGATAACCCAGTATCATACGACCAATGTTCCCCCCACCAAAATTCACCGGCGCGGCGCCGGCAAACTGCCGCAGCGCCGTCGTTTCGCGTCCGCAACGGCGAAGCACGTTAAAATTGAAAAATTTTGCGGCTTTTCGCATCCTTCGCTTTACTGGCTTTCGTTCATGCTCACCTTTCAGCAAATAATCCTGAAACTCCAGCAATACTGGGACCATCACGGCTGTACGCTTTTACAGCCTTACGACATGGAGGTAGGCGCGGGCACATCCCACACCGCCACTTTCCTAAGATCAATCGGACCCGAGCCGTGGCGTGCCGCCTACGTACAGCCCTCGCGCCGGCCCAAGGATGGGCGCTACGGCGAAAACCCCAACCGCCTCCAGCATTATTACCAGTACCAGGTGGTGCTCAAGCCTGCGCCGCCCGAGATTCTCGACCTTTACATAGAGTCGCTGCGCGCCCTTGGCATCGATCCGGCCCAACACGATATCCGTTTTGTCGAAGACGACTGGGAGAACCCCACTCTGGGCGCCTGGGGGCTGGGCTGGGAAGTCTGGCTGAACGGTATGGAAATCACCCAGTTCACCTATTTCCAGCAGGTGGGCGGGCTAGACTGCACACCGGCAACCGGCGAGATCACATATGGTCTTGAACGGCTGGCCATGTATCTTCAAGGCGTCGAAAGCGTCTACGACCTGGTCTGGACCACCAGCGCCAATGGCCGGCCTGTCCTGTACCGCGACGTATTTCACCAGAATGAGGTCGAGCAATCCACCTACAACTTCGAATACGCATCAACCACTATGCTGTTTGCCCATTTCAACGACTATGAGGCCGAAGCCAAGCGGCTCATCGAAGTACCGCTGGCCCTGCCCGCCTATGAAGCAACGCTCAAGGCCGCGCACACCTTCAACATGCTGGATGCCCGGGGCGCCATCAGCGTAACCGAGCGCGCCGCCTACATCGGACGCATCCGCAATCTGTCGCGCAGCGTTGCCCAGGCCTACTACGACTCTCGCGAAAACCTCGGTTTTCCGATGCTTGCCTCGGAGGCCTCGCGATGAGCCCCAACCGCCCACTGCTGGTCGAACTCCTCACCGAAGAACTGCCCCCTAAGGCCTTGCAAAAACTCGGCCAGGCTTTCGCCCAAAGCATACGCAGCACGCTTGAGAAAAAACGCCTCATCGACGCCGACTGCCGTGCAATCGACTACGCCACCCCCCGGCGCCTGGCCGTTCTTCTGGATGCCGTGCAGGCCCAAGCCCCCGAAGAGCACTACAGCGAGAAGCTCATGCCGGCCAAGGTGGGCCTGACTGAAACCGGCGAAGCCACACCGGCGCTGCTTAAGAAGCTGGCGGCGAAAGGGCTGGCGCATCTTGCCCCAGCCGACCTCGTGCGCGAATCCGATGGCAAGCAGGACTACCTGTACGCCAACGGCGTGGCGCCGGGCGCCACGCTCACAGACGCTCTTCAAGAGGCGCTCGAAGCAGCCATCGACAACCTGCCCATTCCCAAGGTCATGCGCTATCAATTGGCCGATGGCGCCACCACGGTAAAGTTTGTACGGCCCGCGCACGGCTTGGTCGCCTTGTGGGGAACCGACGTCCTGCCCGTTCACGCTTTAGGCCTGCAGGCCGGCCGGCGCACAGCCGGCCACCGCTTCATGGGCAACCCGGAGCTCAGCCTTGCTGAAGCCGCCGCTTACGAATCCGTGCTTCAGAACGAGGGCATGGTCGTGCCGTCGTTCGTGGCACGCCGCCGCGACATTCTGGCGCAGCTTGAAAGCCATGCTTCACGCCTGGGCTCCATTCTGGGTGACGACCCGGAGGTCGAGGCCCTGCTTGACGAAGTAACGGCATTGGTCGAGCACCCCACTGTCTATGCCGCGCAATTCGATCCGCGCTTCCTCGACGTGCCGCCCGAGTGCCTGATCCTGACGATGCGTCTCAATCAAAAATATTTTCCGCTGTTTGAGCCGGGCAGCGGCAAGCTGACGCATCAATTTCTCATCGTCAGCAATATGCAGGTCGACGACCCGACCAACATCATCGCCGGCAACGAACGGGTCGTGCGCCCCCGCCTCGCCGATGCCCAATTTTTCTACGAGACCGACCGCAAGCAGCCTCTGGCTGAACGGGTGGCGGCCCTGGCCGACAGCGTCTATCACAACAAATTAGGCTCGCAACTGCAGCGCACCGAGCGCGTGCGTACTGTCGCACGGCGCCTGGCCGAACGGCTCGGCGCCGATGCAGCCTTGGCAGACCGGGCTGCACTGTTGGCCAAGGCCGACCTGGCCACCAATATGGTGGCCGAGTTCCCCGAGCTGCAGGGCATCATGGGTGCTTACTACGCTCAGGCTGACGGCGAGCATCCCGCCGTGGTCGAGGCGCTGCACCGGCAGTACCGCATCCGCCTGACAGAGCCTGTCGACGAAGCATCGCTGGTCGGGGCCATATTGTTCATCGCCGAACGCGCCGAAACCTTGATCGGCATCTGGGGCATAGGCCTTGTACCCACCGGCGAGCGCGACCCTTATGGCTTGCGCCGCGCCGCGCTGGGCATTATCAGCGCCTTCGAGCAGCTCAGCGCAGGCGGTTATCTTTCGGTACCCGACAATTCCCGCCTGGCGCTTGCCGACCTGCTTGATGCCTCAGCCGGCACATTCGCGCAACTGGAAATCGCCGCCGACACGACCGACGCCGTCAGAAACTTCATTTACGAACGATATCGCAACCAGCTCGGGACAGACCACGACAAGCATGTCGTCGACGCGGTGCTGGCGCTCGAGCCTCCAATACACGAAGTTCGCGCCCGCATCGACGCCTGCTCCAGCTTCGCACAACGGCCCGAGGCCGAAAGCCTGGCTGCCGCCAACAAGCGCATCGGAAATATCCTGAAAAAAAGCGGCGAATCCTCCACCGCCGTCGATACCTCGAAGTTCACCGAGGACGCCGAGCGTTCACTGGCGCAGGTCATCAGCCAGATCCAGCCTGTGGCTCAAGCCCAGTTCGACGAAGGAGACTTCACCGGAAGCCTGGCCACGCTGGCCCAAGCCCGTACCGCCGTCGACGCCTTCTTCAATGAAGTCATGGTCATGGCCGAAGACCCCGCCGTACGCGCCAACCGGCTCGCTCTGTTGAGCGAACTACATGCGACCATGAACCGCGTGGCCGACCTCTCAAGGCTGGCATCGTGAAACTGGTCATACTTGATCGCGATGGCGTCATTAACCACGACAGCCCCAGCTTCGTGAAGAACCCGGCTGAATGGGTGGCGCTTCCGGGAAGCCTGGAGGCCATCGCCCGGCTTTCGCAGGCGGGTTGGCGAGTCGTCATCGCCAGCAACCAGTCAGGCTTGGCGCGCGGCCTGTTCAATATGGAAACACTCAACGCCATCCACGCCAAGATGCGCACCGAGTTGGCGCAATTGGGCGGCCATATCGACTCCATCTTCATCTGCCCGCACGGCCCGGATGACAACTGCCTGTGCCGCAAGCCCAAGCCGGGCATGTATCACGATATCGCCCGTCGCTACGACGTCAGTCTGAAGAATGTGCCGGCCGTCGGTGACTCGCTGCGCGATCTGCAAGCCGCCTCTAAGGCGGGGTGCTCGCCCTGGCTGGTCCTGACCGGCAACGGGCTCAACACGCAGGACAGCGACGAATTGCCACCAGACACGCAAGTCGCCGACGATCTGGCTCAGATCGTCGATCGCTGGCTCGAATCCTAAGGGTCTTTCATGGCGGCGCTGCGTTCCACTGTCTTCATGCTGTTTCTGATCATCACGGTGATCCCTTACGCCTTTGCCTGCGTGCTTTGGGCTCCACTGCCGCTGGGTTGGCGCTATCGGCTCACGATCGGGTGGCCGCGCCTGGCCATATGGGGAGCCCGCGTCATAGTCGGCATCCGCTGGCGCATCAAGGGCGGCGAGAATTTTCCCGACGCGCCGGCCATCGTGTTAAGCAAGCACCAGTCGGCCTGGGAAACCCTTTTCATGCCGGCCCACCTGCCCCGCGAAGTCTGCTTCGTCTATAAAAAAGAGCTTCACCGCGTTCCATTCTTCGGCTGGGGCCTCGCGTTGCTGCGCATGATTCCCATCGACCGCAGCAAAGGCAGAGATGCCTTCGAGCAGGTGGTTACCCTGGGCAAACGACGCCTGGATGAAGGGCGATGGCCGCTGCTTTTCCCTGAGGGCACCCGCATTCCTCCAGGCAAAGAGGGCCGCTATAAAATGGGGGGTGCACTGCTGGCCACCCGCACCGGAACGATAATCGTGCCCATAGCGCACAATGCCGGAGAATGCTGGCCCAAGAATTCCTTCATCAAGAAGCCCGGCCTGATCACTGTCTCAGTCGGCCCGCCCATCGAAACCGCCGGGCTCGATGCCGAAGAGGTCAATCGCAGGGTACGCGACTGGATAGAAAATGAAATGCGACAGCTCAACCCCGAACGCTATGCCGCTAGAGAATAGGCAACTGAGCCTGTTCGGCGCGGGCGACGCTTCCCATGTCCGCGCCCCTGGGCGTGACACCCCGGCGCACAGTCCCTCCACGCAAAACGTGCCCACTCTTCAGCCGCCCTCGCTTCCGCCGGGCATGCGCTGGCGCGAAGTAAACACCGCGCATCAACCCATCGGCTTCATGCTGCGCCGCTCACGACGCAAAAGCATCGGGCTGGCCATCAACGACGACGGCCTGCTGGTCACCGCGCCCAACTGGGTGACGCTTGCGCAAATCGACGCGGCGGTGCAAGAAAAATCACGCTGGATACTTGACAAGCTGCGCCTGCTGCACGAGCGCCGGCAGCAATTGGCAATGGCCGACACCCAGTGGAAAGACGGCACGCAGATTCCGTATCTTGGCCAACGCATCGAGCTTGGCCTGGGCCACGCCGCACAGGTGCATGCGTTTACCGGCAACCCGTTTGAGCCGCAACGGGGTGATCGCCTGCTGCTTACCCTGCCCCTTGATGCCGACCACCAACGCGTACGCGACAGCGTTCATACCTGGCTGCAAGCTCGCGCCGCCGAGTGGTTCGAGAAGCGCCTGAACCATTTCCTTGCTGCCAATAACCTGGCGATCAACCGTTGGCGCCTTTCCTCGGCCAGCACACGTTGGGGCTCATGCAGCAGCGACGGCAATATCATGCTGAACTGGCGACTGATCCATTTCGACCCCGAAGTCATCGACTACGTTGTCGTTCACGAAATCGCACATCTGCGCCAGATGAACCACAGCAAAGATTTCTGGAAGGAAGTGGGGCGCATGCTGCCCGGCTTCGAGTCTGCTCGTAACGTCCTGCGCCGGCATGACCCGGCCACCCTCCCTCTAATTTGAAACGGAGAACACCATGCGTTTACTTCACACCATGCTTCGCGTCGGCAACCTGGAACGGTCGCTGGCTTTCTACACCGAAGTCTTAGGCATGACGCTGCTGCGCCGCAAAGATTTCCCTGAAGGCAAATTCACCCTTGCCTTCGTGGGATATCAGCCGGAAAGCGAAGGCGCCGTCATCGAGCTGACGCACAATTGGGAAACGTCCGAATACGATCTTGGCAACGGCTATGGCCACATCGCCCTCGAAGTCGACGATGCCTACGAAGCCTGCGAAAAAATCAAGCAAAGGGGGGGCAATGTGGTTCGCGAAGCGGGCCCCATGAAACACAGCACCACCGTCATCGCATTCATCGAAGACCCGGATGGATACAAGGTCGAGCTGATACAAGCCAATTCGCGCGTCGATTGATTTTCACGCCACTAGGCCACTAGGACAGCGGGCTCGAACTCTTTGCCTGCCCGCCCCTCCTCGATGCGGATGACGCCGTCTGCAAGTGACACAACGTCATCTTCATCGTGGGTAATCAGCACCAAGGGAATTTTGACCCGCGACAGCAGTTCACGGAGCTCGTCGCGCAATCGACGACGTAAGGGGCGGTCCAGGGCGGAAAAGGGCTCGTCAAGCAATAAGGCCCGAGGCTGGGCCACAAGGGCTCGCGCCAGCGCCGTGCGTTGGCGCTGGCCGCCGGACAACTGCTCGGGGTATTGATTCGCCGCCGATTCCAGGTGAAAAGCTTCGATCCAACGCTGCACTGCTTCGTGCCTCACAGAGCGCCTGGGGTTGGTGAACCCGCGGTGCAACCCGAACGCAATGTTCTGGATGACAGTCAGGTGCGGGAACAAGGCATAATGCTGGAACACATAGGCCAGGCCCCTGCTTTGCGGTGAAAGATTCACGCCTTGCGAACGGTCGAATAAAATATCGCCATGCAAGCGTACGTGGCCGGCACCCGGCGTCTCGAGCCCTGCAATCATCTTCAGGATCACGCTCTTGCCCGCGCCCGATGGCCCGAACAACACCAGCTTGTCGGTATCGCTGCAAAACTGCGCATTCAGCTCGAAGCGATGTGTCCGCCCTTCGAAGTGATGCCGCAAGTCAACGTCCCAGATCATCGCACCCTCGTCACGAACGGCCCGGCACACGGCCCGGCACCAGCTTGCCCGCCGCCAGAAGCACAACGATGCAGGTCAGCGAGGTGACCAGCACAAGGAAATTGGCAAGATCGTCTTGCCCGGCCTGTACCGCTTCATACACAGCAATGGACAAGGTCTGCGTCTTGCCGGGAATGCTTCCCGCCACCATCAGCGTGGCCCCAAACTCGCCTGCCGCCCGGGCAAATGACAGCAGCACACCTGCCAATATGCCGCGCCAGGCTAACGGCAGGGTGACACGGAAGAAAATCGCCAATTCATTGACTCCCAGCACCCGGGCCGCCTGCTCATACTGCGGCTCCACTTGTTCGAAGGCGGCTCGCGCAGACTTGAACGTCAAAGGAAGGGCGACAATGGCCGCGGCCAACACGGCGCCTTGCCAGGTAAAAATCAGATTGATGCCAAAGGTGGATAACAGCCATGCGCCTATCGGCCCGTTGCGGCCCACCAGTACCAGCAGGTAATACCCCATCACCGTCGGGGGCAAGACCATGGGAAGAGTCAGAATGGCGTCCAGCAGGTCACGGCCTGGAAACCTGGTACGCGCAAGCAGCCAGCCCAGCGCAACACCCAAAATCAGGGTGATCAACGTGGCCCATCCCGCTACCTTGAGCGTCAGTCCGAGAGGAATCCATGCATCCGCCATACTGGGCCGTCAAGGCTTGCCGAAACCGTATTTGGCCAGTACCGCCTGGGCTTCGTCGGTATGGACAAACTCGACGAAACGCTTTGCCGCGTCGGGATTGGGGCTCTTGACCACAGGCGCTATGGGATACAGGATGGGAGCCTCGGTGGGTGCAGTAAATGCCACCTTGACTTTATCAGGCATGATGGCCGCATCCGTGGCGTACACAAAGCCGGCATCGACTTCGCCGCGCGCCACATAGTCGAGCGCCTGGCGCACGTTTTGCGCTCCGATCATCTTGGGTTCGATGGCTTCCCAGAGCTGAGCCTTCTCGAGAACATTACGGGTATAGCGCCCTACCGGAACACTGGCGGGCAAGCCGATGGCAATACGTTCGAGGGCGGCCACGTCCTTGAGCGACGATGGCGCCGAACCGCCGCCGACAGGCACAATGACCACAAGTGAATTGGACACGAAGTCGCTTCGATATTTGGCTTGGATCAAACCCTGCTCATGCGCGCGGTCCATCGTGTCCTGGTCTGCGCTGGCAAACACATCGACCGGCGCCCCCTTGGCGATCTGCTGCAGCAAAGCACCCGAAGCGGCGAAATTCAATTGAACTTTGGTGTCGGGATGCTTGGCTTCATACAGTGGCGCAAGCTCGCGGAAGGCATTTGTGAGGCTCGCGGCTGCCGATACAGTGAGTTCGGCGGCAACGGCCTGAAAACTGAACAGCAAAGCAACTGCAAGTATGGGAAAGCGCGCCATGATTATTCTCGAAAAGTGCAGTAAACAAAGTCGCAATATACAGCTATATACGACGCTTGTCACTGAATTGAACTTGACGCCGAAGCGTCGAACCCGTTCTGGGCAAGACATGGCGATGCGATTTTAGTAATGGCTCAATGGTTGCGCGCAAACGCGTCGGCGGCGAAATCGTCCACCTGGATGACCCGCGCCACGGCCTTCTCGGCCTCTTCAAGAGCCTGCGCCTGCTGATCGTTGATGGCCCCTTTGGAATGCGCCACTCGCCAATCTTTCAGCCCGCTGCTCTTGACGCTGTCCATCAGGGGCTGGGCCTTGACGACCAGGTCGAAGGCCTGTTCAAGCTCTTCGACCGCCCGGCCGTTGCAATTGCTCCAGACCTCGCCCACCAGCCGCATGCGCGCATCGCTGGGTTCCAGTAGGATTTTCGCGCCGCTTGCCAGGGCCGCATCGGTGGGCGGCCGCACCCGGGTAAAAAAGGGCAACACCATCCAGCGCAGCAGGATGCCCAGCCAGCGGGACGGATAATTGTGCAGGATGTCGTCAATGCGTTTTTCGATGGTGGAATACCCCTGGAACGCACACACCTTGACCAGCGGCAGGTCGGCCTCATGCTGGCCCTCGTCGTGCCAGCGCTTGAGCATGGCCGACAGCAAATACAGCTCGGCCAGAATATCGCCCAAGCGGGCTGACAACATCTCGCGGCGCTTGAGCGAACCGCCCAGGCTCAGTACGGTCATTTCGGACAACACCGAAAACGCGGCGGCATAACGGTTGATGCGACGGTAGAACGGCGCTGTGCGGCCCACGCCCTTGGGCGACCCGGCGAATATCGCGCCCGTCCAGGCATGGCCAATGGCCCGCAACATCGTCTTGGCGCTATGGCCGACATGCTTCCAGATCACCTTGTCGAAAGCACTCATGCCGGCCTCTTGATCGCTGTCGGCCAAAGCACGAAGCTCTGTCATGAGATAGGGGTGGGCGCGGATGGCGCCTTGCCCGAACACAATGAGGTTTCGCGTGACAATGTTGGCGCCCTCTACCGTAATTCCCACCGGCAACGCACGGTACAGGCCGCCCAGGTAGTTCGAAGGCCCATCGATGACGGCCTTGCCGGCGTGCACGTCCATGGCGTCATTGACGGACTGCCGCATGCGTTCGGTGGCGTGCAGCTTCATGATGGCCGACACTACCGAGGGTTTGTGGCCCAGATCAAGGCCGGCGCAAGTAAAACGCCTTGCCGCCTCGATCATGTAGGCGTTGGCGGCCATGCGTCCCAGTTTTTCTTGAACGCCTTCAAACTTGCCGATTGGAATGCCGAACTGTACGCGCACCCGCGCATAGGCCCCAGCCGTGTGGGCGGAAAAGACGCAGGCGGCCGCCGCCAGCGAAGGCAGGGATATGCCTCGTCCGGCCGCCAGCGCGCTCATCAGCATGACCCATCCCTGCCCGGCCCTTTCGATGCCGCCGATCAGGGCATCGAGGGGCACGAATACATCGTGTCCCTCGTTGGGCCCGTTCTGGAATGCCTGCATGGCGGGAAGATGGCGCCGGCCTATCTTGATTCCGGGCAGGCTGGTAGGCACCAAGGCCACCGAGATACCCAGTTCGGCTCGGTCTCCGACAAGGTGGTCGGGGTCATACAGCTTGAAAGCCAGGCCAAGCACGGTGGCGACCGGGCTAAGCGTGATGTAGCGCTTGCGCCAATTAAGCAAAATGCCCAGCTGTTCGATGCCGTCGACTTCACGCCGGCAAATGACGCCGGTGTCGGTCATGGCGGCAGCGTCGGAACCAGCCTCGGCGCTGGTCAGGCCAAAGCTGGGCACTTCCTGGCCGTTTGCAAGGCGCGGCAGCCAATGGTCGCGTTGGGCCTGGGTGCCGAACTGCAACAGCAATTCGCCTGGCCCCAGCGAGTTCGGCACCATCACCGTAACGGCCGCCGTTACCGATTGAACGGATATCCGTCGCACAACCTCGGAATGCGCGTAGGCAGAGAACCCCAGCCCACCGTATTGCTTCGGAATGATCATGCCGAAGAAGCCTTGCTCTTTGAGAAAGACCCAGACTTCAGGAGGCAGGTCGTATCGGTTCCACGAGATATCCCAGTCGTCGAGCATGCCGCACAAGTGCGCCACCGGGCCATCCAGAAACGCCTGCTCTTCTGCAGATAGTTGCGCTGGGGGCGTGGACAGAAAGCGGCCCCAGTTGGGACGCCCCGAAAAAAGCTCGGCGTCCCACCATACGTCACCGGCTTCGATGGCCTCTTGTTCGGTTGCGGACAACCTCGGCATGGCGCCCTGCGCCATGCGATACAAAGGTTCGGTCAGCCACCTGCGGCGCCAGCGTTTCCAGTTCCGATCCATTCATTACCTCGACAAGTGCATGGGAACCATTATCCACCATTGACGCTGAGGAGCGCCATAAGGCGAGGCAAAACACGCATTTCGCTCAAATCGGGCATGTGGGCGGGCGTCGCCGAAGCATAATATATGCCTCGCATCCGAGACTCTGCGACAATCTGGATATTTCGTCGCACACACCCAGAGCACAGACGCACATCCTCACATGCTAAACACCCTGTGGTTCGCTTTCTTCATCATCGCCCTGGCCGCAGGCCTGTACCAGTGGATCTTCCTACAGGACCCCGAGGTATTTTCGCGCATTGTGCTCAGTCTGTTCGACATGGCCGAACTGTCAGTCGAGCTGATGATCCTGCTGTTCGGAACACTGACCTTGTGGCTGGGATTCCTGCGCATTGCCGAAGGTGCGGGGCTTATACAGTGGCTGTCGCGCATTCTTTCGCCGCTTTTTCGTCGCCTGATGCCCGGGGTGCCGGCAGGGCATGAAGCGGTCGGACTGATCACTCTGAACTTTGCCGCCAACGGCCTGGGCCTGGACAACGCGGCCACCCCTATCGGCTTGCGGGCGATGCATTCGCTGCAAACACTCAACCCCGACCCGCGTACGGCCACCAATGCTCAAATTCTTTTTCTGGTGCTCAACTCCTCGTCGCTGACGCTGCTGCCCGTCACCATCTTCATGTATCGGGCGCAACAAGGCGCGCCTGATCCGGCCATGGTGTTCCTGCCCATCCTGCTGGCCACCTCGGCCTCGACCCTGGTCGGCCTGTTCTCGGTCGCATTCATGCAAAGGCTCAAACTGCATGACCCGGTCGTGCTGGCGTGGGTGGGCGGCACTGTGCTCATCCTGGGCACTTTCATGGCGGTCTTGGCGACGCTATCCAGCGCCGCGATCAGCACCTTGTCGTCGTTGATGGGGAACCTGACCCTGTTCGGCATCATCGCCCTGTTTCTTATTGTGGGCTATATCAAGAAGGTACCGGTCTACGAAGCCTTCATAGAAGGCGCCAAAGAAGGCTTCGACATATCGAAGAACTTGCTGCCCTACCTGGTGGCCATGCTTTGCGCCATCGGAGTGCTGCGTGCATCCGGGGCGCTGGACGCCATTCTGGAGGTTATCCGCTGGGCCGCCCATGCGGGCGGGCTGGACACACGCTTCGTGGACGCCATGCCCACCGCACTTACCAAGCCGTTTTCAGGCAGCGCCGCCCGGGCCATGCTCATCGAAACCATGCAGCACTTCGGGGTAGACAGCTTCCCCGCCCTGCTGGCCGCCACTGTGCAAGGCAGCACCGAGACCACATTCTATGTATTGGCGGTGTACTTCGGCGCCGTCGGAATACAAAGAGCGCGCCATGCGGTAGGCTGCGCATTGCTGTGCGATCTGGCAGGCATCCTGGCCGCCATCGGCGTATGTTATTGGTTCTTCGGCTGACGGCAGAGAGCTTGGCGCCATCGCGCGCATCGCAGCACGGGTGGATCGGCGCGGCAGTACGCCTTAAACGTCCGCATCAAGCAGATGATCGGCCAAGGCAATGAACTGGCCCACCGACAGCTCTTCGGCGCGTGCGGTCTCGCGCACGCCCACGGCATCCCAATCGATGCGCTTGGCCCAGTCGCCAAGGCCCTTGCGCAGCATCTTGCGCCGCTGGGCGAACGCCCTGGCCACCACTTGCGAAAAAAAGGCTTCATCCTTCGCCTGCGGGCGCTCTGCCGGAAGCGGCTTCATCCGCACCACCGCCGATACAACGCGCGGCGGCGGATCGAAGGCTTCGGGCGGCACGTCGAACAGCTTGACCATGTCGTAGCGCGACTGCAGCATCACCGACAAGCGCCCGTAATCAGAGCTGGAGGGCTTTGCCACCATCCGGTCGATCACTTCGCGCTGAAGCATGAAATGCTGGTCAATCACCTGGCCGGCACTGGGCATCAGGTGAAACAGCAAGGGGCTGGAGATGTTGTAGGGCAGGTTTCCCACAATGCGCAGCCCTGCGCCAAGCTGTGTGAAGTCAACTTCCAGGACGTCCGACTGAACGACGGTCAGGCGGTCGGGGGTGTAGTCGCTTGCAAGGCGCGCCGCCAAGTCGCGATCGATCTCCACCACGGTCAGATGCTCTAGTGCGCGCAGCAAAGGGCCGGTCAAGGCGGACAGGCCCGGACCGATCTCGACGACGTTGTCAGACCGCTGGGGCGCAATGGCCCGCACGATGGCCTCGACCACCCCCTCGTCAACCAGAAAGTGCTGGCCGAAGCGCTTGCGGGCCTGATGTTGCGCCATGGAAGAACTACCGGGGGCGACGACTGGATTGCGGGTCCAGCCTGTTATCGATATACGCCTGACCGCGCAACTGGTTCAGCCAATCTTCAAACGCCGGCTCAACGCGACGCTGGAACAGTATGTTCCGTGCCTGCATGCGGCGGTATTCGTCCTCCATGTCTTTCTCACGTCGTTCTTCGACCCGGATCAGGTGCCAGCCAAACTGCGACAGTACCGGCTCGCTGATCTGGCCGGGCTGCAAAGCGTTCATAGTCTGCTCGAAGGCCGGCACGGTCTCGCCCGGACTTAGCCAGCCCAGATCACCGCCTTGGGGAGCCGAGGCGTCATCCGAGTACAACCGGGCCAGTTCTTCGAAGTCTTCTCCCATTTCAATACGATGGCGCAATTGCTGCAGGCGATCAAGCCCGCGCTCTTCCGTCATGGCGGGCGTAATCTTGATAAGAATATGGCTGGCATGCGTCTGGGTGACCATCATCGGGCCCTCGGGCGCCGGAGGGGGGGCTTGACGGGGATCGGGCGCCGGCGCCTGGGCCTGCTGCGCCTCTTCGCCGCGCGTCAGCACCTTGAGTATGTGAAAGCCGTTGCCGCTTTGGATAATGTCGCTAACCCCGCCGGCCTCAACATTTTGCGTCGCGGTTAGGAAAAGATCGGGCCAGCCCTCTGCCGGCCTGACGCCCATATCGCCGCCCTGCAAGGCCTCGGGTCCATCAGACGAGGCTGCAGCCAGGCCGGCAAAGTCGGCACCGCCACGCAAGCGAGAAAGAATTTCTTCGGCCTTGCCGCGCAAGCGCGCCACCTCGGACGAAGACGACCCTTCGGGCACCGCAACCAAAATCTGCGCCAGCCCAAGCACACGCGGTGCGGTCTGCTGTGCCTGGCTCGCCTGCCCCAAAGAACCCAGCCCCGACTGGCGCCGCTGTGTCTTCAGGAAGGCATCGACGTCGGCATCGGAAATAAAGATGTTGCGGTCAACGGTGCGCTGGCGAAGCTGATCGACGCGAATCTCTTGGCGCAACTCTTTAAGATACGTTTCCCAGGGAACGCCCGAACCCTCGATCTCGGCGCGCAGCTTCTCGACGGAGATGTTGTTGCGCTGGGCGATGGTTTCGGCAGCCTGCTTGGCGCTGGCTTCGGTCACCTGGATGTTGAGCCGCTCGGCCTCCTGGCGCAGCAGTTCGTCGGTGATCATGCTTTGAAGGACCTGGCGGCGCAATATTTGCGGATCGGGCAAAGCGATATTCTGGCGCCTGAGTTGTTCTTGCGCAGCGCGGGCCTCGATCTCAACCTGGCGCAGTGTGATGACCTGCTGATTGACCACTGCGGCAATGCCATCGACGACCTGCTGAGCAGTCTCGTTGGAAGCAGGCGGCTCCGCTTGGGTGGCGGCGCTCGGCTGCGCGGCGACAGAAGACGCCGCACCAAGCACAAACAGCAAAGACGCAAGCCGGCGCATCAAGTGCAGACTAGGCATTATTCGTACCTCTCGA
Source organism: Pusillimonas sp. (assembly GCF_044464525.1). NCBI lineage: Bacteria > Pseudomonadati > Pseudomonadota > Betaproteobacteria > Burkholderiales > Alcaligenaceae > Pusillimonas > Pusillimonas sp. The sequence continues at coordinate 14,100 of NZ_JBIQLE010000020.1, read as the reverse complement.
AGGTGGTTTTTTCAGGTATGGGTTGAGTGACCGGCTGATAGCCATAGATATTTCGCGACAGCGTTCCCATGGGGTCGGTTCCCAGCGACCCGAGCCCGCTTAGCTCGAGCTGGAAGAACACAGCCGTGTTGGTGTCCTGTTGTGACACAGCGTAGCGCTGATAGACGACTCGCGCGGCCCAGCAGCAGTCACCCCTGTATTCCAGGCCCCAGATCGACTGGGTGGATCGTTTCTCTTGTATGGAGTAGTCTAGCCGCCCCAGTGCGAACAGCTTGTTGTGCAAAGGCCATTGCCCATAGATGGAAGCCTGTTCCTTGCTTCTATCAATATACGTCGGCGAGTTGATGATGTTCGGGTTGATGATCTGGCTTGGATCGCGCTCATAGCGATAGGTGGCAGCGAGCATGGCCAGGCGTTGGGGTTGCCAACGCAGCCCGGCCGACATGCGATTTCTGTCGCGCGATTCGGGGTTGAACTGAGCATCGAAGCGGACGTCCAGCTTATCGGTAAGCGCCGCCGTAGCACCCACCAGGTAATCAGACTTGGTGTCGGTACGAGGCGTTCTGCCGGGCAGGGTCACCTTCTGATTTTCAAAATATAGCCGCTGAGCCACAGAAAGCGACAAGCGTTCAAAGCCTGAATCTTCATCAAGCCAACGGGTAGTCAAACCCACGGTAACCTGGTTGGCATTGGCAATGCGGTCCCAGCCGCCGCTGAACAGGTTCTCGTCGAAGGCCTGCGAAAAGTTGAAAGTGGCCATGCTGGTGTCAAACACAGGTATCGTCGACTGATCACGATACGGCACATACAGATAATAAACACGCGGCTCGAGTGTCTGGATGGAGTTATTGCCAAACAGAGTGGTCTCGCGTTCGAAGACCATGCCCGAATCAAGCGACAACAGCGGAACGGCTCGCGATTGGGTACGGGGCGTGCCGGGCACCATTCCGGTACTGGGGTCTCTGGCAAGCGTAAAACCATTCCAGTGCGTGGTGTACTGGCTAAGGTGCAGCGCGGCCTTGGGCGTCAGATACCAACCAGGATGCACCAAGGGGTAAGAAATGGAGTTGTAAGAGCTAAACCGCGTGCCATCGTAGGCTTGATATGGAAAGGTGGGACGAAGGTCCAGATTCTGGTCGGGGAACATGTCCACCACCCGCGAACGGAATTTGGGCATCGAAAACCTGGTGGCGTAGTTATCGGTCGCCACATCGAACCCACCCCAGTTGTAGCGTGAGCCGCGCACGTACAGTTCGGGCACTTTGTCGAACTGCGGTCGACGATAACCGCTGGTGCGGTCTTGCAATGTTTGATAGGTGTAGGTCTGGACGTAGGCTCTCCAATACTTCGAGCCGCCCCAGCTCAAGCGCGCCACGCTGGGTAGCGAATCGATGGTCGCTTCGTTCAGGCCAAAAGTAGTGAAGTCGCGAAAATAGTCATCATCCGACACCCGCCGGACATCGAAATAAGCGCTTAATCCGCCGCCCAGGTTATGTCGATGCTGCCACCAGTACATCCAGCGGGTCTCGTCGGTAAGCTTGTCCCGGTTCAGATAGGTGCCGGTAAGCTGCCCGTTATAGCCTCGACCCAAGTAGCGAAACTCAGCACCCATCTGCAGGCCCCGTTTGGCCATGTAACGGGGCATGATCGTTAAATCGTAGTTGGGCGCAAGGTTGAAGTAATACGGCAGCGTGAACTCAAGGCCGCTGTTGCTTGAACCACCATAGGTGGGCAGCAAAAAACCCGACTTGCGTTCTTTGCGTAGCGGAAACGACAGATACGGCGAAGCCAGAATTGGCACGCCCTTGAAATACAGCACCGCATTGCGCGCCACGCCCTCGTTCTCGTCGAAATCGAAGTCGACCCTCGGCGATGTAATGTACCAGGGAGGGTTCTCGCAGGGGCAGCCCGCATATTGCGCCGAACTTAGCCGCATCTGGCTGCGACTGAAGATATCCGCTTTTTCCGCCTTGCCCGACCCGCCATCGGCTCCGAGCCAGAAATTCGGGTCATTAACCTCGCCCGTTTCGGCATCTATGTTGTAAGTCAGTTCAGGGCCACGAACAATGTTTCCGTCGCGCATGATCATGCCGTTGCCCAGCACATTCACCTGCCCCGTTTCGCGCTGATAATCAATGCGGTCGCCCTTGACGACGGAATCAATGCGCCGCACCTCGGCGTCGCCGGACAGGATGAGTTTTCCGTCTTCGTCGGTTTCCATCGTGTCAGCGATCAGGAACGACGTCATTTCGTCCTCGCCCAATTGGGTATGCAGCCTGAGCTTGGGCGACACGATCAGCGCGCCGGCATCAGTCGACGGGGCCGGTTGGGCCTGAGCCGTCGACGCAAGGCCGAACACGAGAAAAATTGCCCACCAGACCGCACGCACGAGTAGTTTGTCCCCTGAAAAGAAACTGTATTTTGGCACATCCGCCGACGCGGAATGGACCGGCAGCCCGGTATTATAGAGAAGCCGCCCCGCTCCCGCCCATAATTGGCGGCATAATTGCCTTTTAATCTTTACCCGAACCAACGGAAACATCACGTGAATCCCAGCGACGAACTCCGCCTGCAGGCCTTGAAACAATGGCTGGCTTCTCTGGCCCACGAACACCAGCTCAATCTTGAGACCCTGCGGTCCGCTTCCAGTGACGCAAGCTTCCGCCGCTATTTCCGGCTCGAGGGTCGCGAAGGGACGCTTATTGCCATGGACGCCCCGCCCCAGCGCGAAGACTGCCGGCCGTTCGTGCTGGTGGGTGAAAAGCTGCGGCAGGCCGGCGTGAACGTGCCCCACATCTACGCTCAAGATCTCGACCAGGGCTTCCTGCTTATTTCAGATCTGGGGCGGCAAAATTACTACCACGCCATCACCCAGGGGATGCCCGATGATAGGCTTCAGGCCCTGTACCGCCAAGCGATCGCGGCGCTGGTGCGCCTGCAGCACGCGGATACAGCCGGTCTTCCCAACTACGACAAAACGCGGCTGCGGGCCGAGCTTGATCTCTTCCCCCAATGGTACGTCGAGCGCCATTGCCAAAGCCGGCTAGACGATGCCGAGCAAGCCATGCTGGAAAAGATATTCCTGGCCCTGGCTCAAGACGCCGCCGCCCAGGCTGTAGTACTGGTCCATCGCGACTACCACTCGCCCAACCTGATGATGCCGGCACCGGGCTCCAGCGACGCCCCAGGCGTCATCGACTACCAGGATGCGCTGGCCGGGCCGATCACCTACGATATTGCTTCGCTGGTAATGGATGCACGCACCACCTGGGAGGAAGCCCAACAGTTGGATTGGGCCATACGCTACTGGCAGGCGGCCCGCGACGCCGGCCTGCCCGTGCATTCAGACTTTGCGGATTTCCATCGGGCCTACGAATGGACCAGCCTGCAACGCAACTTACGCATACTGGGGGTGTTTGCCAGGCTGTCCCATCGAGACGGCAAAGACCACTATATTGACCACATCCCTCGCGTCCAGGCCTATGTCCGCCAGGTTGCCGGGCGTTATGGCATCTTCGCCCCCTTATTACGCTTGCTCGATCGGCTTGAGGGCCGTCAAGTTTCTTATGGGTATACATTTTGATGCACGCAATGATATTGGCTGCTGGCCGCGGGGAACGCATGCGCCCGCTCACCGACACCCAGCCCAAGCCCTTGCTGAAGGTTGCGGGCCGATCCTTGATCGAATGGCACATCAAACGCCTTGTCGATGCCGGCATCACCCAGGTGGTCATCAACCACGCCTGGTTGGGCGGGCAGATCGAAGAAACCTTGGGCGATGGCAGACGCTACGGAGCCCAGATCACCTACTCGGCTGAAACAACGGCGCTTGAAACCGCCGGTGGCATTGCCAAAGCCTTGCCGCAGCTTGGAAACGACCCCTTTCTTGTCTTGAACGGCGATGTTTGGTGCGATTGGAATCCAGCCCAGGCCGCAGACGTCGCCTCCATGCTTAGGGCTCGTTCGCTTCAAGCCTGGTTGCTGCTTACCGATAACCCCGCTCACCATCCCGACGGCGACTTCTCGCTGGGCGCCGACGGCGTGCTAAGTGACGCGCAACCGGCCGACACCCTTACTTTCACCGGCATCGGCGTGTATTGCCCGGAGCTCTTCGCGGCCACACCCACCGACCAGCCTGCTCCGCTGGCTCCGCTTTTGTACGAAGCGATCCGACAGCGACGCGTCGTCGGCGAGCACTACAATGGGCTTTGGATGGATGTAGGCACGCCGCAGCGGCTGGCCGAACTGGACAGCCTGCTGGCATCCGGCCCCGCTCTGTGACAACATGCTGCAAAGGGCAACCAAGCCGACCCTTGCCATGATAACGTGGGTCTTTCCGCGTTATGCTTTATAGTTTTTCACGTCGTTTCACTCGCTGCGGTTTCGACGGCCTGCTTCACGGAACCTTACATATGGCCCTATTTTCTTCGAACAAGCGTGTCGCTTTCCAACCCACAGCCTATGGGTCCACCCGACGCAAGCGCGGCATCCCCCGCTGGCTCGTCCTTATCCTGACAGGCATCGTGCTGGGCGCCGGCGGCCTGCTTTTTTTGCAGAAAAGCTACGGACCGCCCCGTCTGACCGCTGAAGAATCCGAACGACTGCATCAAGATCTGAATAGTGCCAACATCGACAAGCAGCGCCTGCAATCGCAGCTAAATCAGCAAACACGCGATCTCAAAGAGGCGCAGTCCTCGCTGACCAGCCAGGAAGCTGAAATTGAACAAAGCAAGGCGCAGCTGGAATCACTGCAACAAGACATCCAGATGCTGCTGGCGGACATCCCGGCCGACCCACGCGGCACCTCGCCGGGCATAAGGGCGGCCGTGCTAACCAGCGAATCGGGCACGCTCAACTATCAGATTCTGATAATGCAAGACGACCCATCCGCCCCAACGTTCGATGGCAAAATGACGCTTGTTGTAGAAGGCCGCTACCCCAACGGGCGCAGTAACACAGTTACCCTGGACCCTATTGACTTCAAGGTCGATCAATACAAGTACGTCAAGGGCGCCGTACCGCTACCCGACGCCATGACAGGCCGCCAAGTTACGATCCGAATCACACAAGGCGATAGCACCCGCCTAAGCGCCACTCGCACCATCCGCGTACGCTGATCTGAGCCAGCACCCCAGCCTGGCGCTCTGCCAGGCTGTCTGGCCCCGCAGCAGCCCTGGAACGTAATCCCTCACGGTTCGGCCAGTGTCGAAGACGCCTTCGACACGTCATCTCCGGTTTTGATCACACTGAACTGTCCGTTGGCTTCAATATAAGCCCGTTTCACCTCGTCGATAGACTCGACCCCCTTCAGCCTCAGCTGCTCCATTAATTCGCCACGGCCTATGTGTTCACTGCGCAACCCTGCCCGTAGGATGCGCCCGTCTTTTATCAAGCAGACTCTTTCCGGCTCAAGCAAGCGACGAAAAAAGGGAGAGTAATAGGCCGCCCGATCAAGCAGGACGCTCCAGGCAACAATGGTCACAACCACCACGAGACCGTCGCTGACCGAGGGTGAGCCCCCCGTAAGAGCGGCGCCGGCAGCGTCCGCCACCATCACCAGCACCAGTAGGTCGGCAGTACCCAGAGAACCTAGCTCCCTACGCCCCGCGACCCGTAATAATACAAGCACCGTCCAATAAACAGCGGTTCCCCGCAGCATCATTTCCATGATGCCCAGGTCAAGAGCAAAGATGTCAACCAGATTAGGCACGGCCCTGATCCCCCACACATACGTTGTGCAGATTGGGGCAGGCAAGCATCATGCCCGGTCACGTTCTTGCCGACGACCACCGGGAAGACGCAACCGGTCGCGAACCGGGTTGACACGAGCACCTCAGGTCCCGATCACCCCGCCATCGTCCTTGGTGATGATCACGGTGGCCGAACGGGGCAGCGCGCCTTCTCCATCCGGCCAACTGCTGTCGCCGCGTTCTCCGGGATGCTGGATGTTGATGAACATGGTCTTGCTGTCGGGCGTAAAAGCGATGCCGGTGACTTCACATTCTTTTGGTCCGACAAAGAACCGGCGTATTTCTTTGCTGCCAGGGTCGGCGCACAACATTTGATTGTTGCCTTGCCCTTCGTAGTCGTCGGCATTGCTGTAGCTGCCGTCGGTCTGGATCCACAGGCGACCGTCCTTATCGAAACCCAGGCCATCCGGACTGTTGAAGGTATTGTCCGCCGTCACGTTTTCAGAGCCCGATTTCAAGTCGGTGCGATCCGCGTACTTGATGGGATTGCCCGCCAGAACGAAAAGGTCCCATTCGAAGGTCAGGGCGGCTGCGTCGCCGCCCGCTTCGCGCCAACGTATGATCTGTCCAAAGAGGTTGGCAGCCCGGGGGTTCGCATCATCGACCTCCTCTTGCTTGCGACCGCTGTTGTTGGTCAGAGTCACATAGACCTCACCGCTGACTGGATGCACTGCCACCCATTCGGGCCTATCCATCGGTGTTGCGCCCAGAACATCTGCTGCGAGCCGCGTATTGACAAGCACCGCGGCTTGGTTGGGAAAGCTTGCATTCAGGCGCAGCAAGTCGTTCTCAGCCTGATCGAGCAACATCCATTGGCCCGTACCCATGAAGTCGCCGTCGGTATCGCCGTCTTCGAACTTGGCCACGTAAAGCTTGCCGGTATCCAACAGAGTCGAGTTGTCGGCACCCTCACGATAGCTGTTTTCCGACACAAACTTATAGATGTAATCACCGGCTTGGTCGTCGCCCATGTAAATGACGATGCGATTGTCTCCTGCCAACCTGTAGGCGGAATTCTCGTGCTTGATGCGGCCCAGCGCAGTGCGCTTTTGAGGCATCGAATCCGGGCGGAATGGGTCTATCTCCACGATCCAGCCGAAACGGTTGGCCTCATTCGGCTCTTGCACATAATCGAAGCGCTCAAACGCCTGCTCCCAGCCGTAGTCGGTAAGCCCCTTGGTAATGCCATAACGCGATTGGGAAGGGTCAAGAGCAGGCGCGGGCGCCGTTGTCGTACCGAAATAGTTGTTGAAGTTCTCTTCGCAAGTCAGGTATGTGCCCCACGGCGTCCAGCCATTTCCACAGTTGTTGAACGTGCCCAGCGCTTTTGTGCCCGTCGGCTCGGCGTTGGTCTGCAGCAGTGCGTCGCCACGAGCCGGACCGGCAAGCTCCATCTCAGTATCCGCCGTAATGCGGCGGTTATAGGGCGAATCGATCTGTATTTCCCATTTGCCGTCGATATTCTTCTTGATATGGATTACCGAAACACCATGGGCATTGATCACCTTCTGCGATCTTTCCTGCTTAAAGGCCAGATCGTTCGACGCCGGCCCCGTATCATCCTTGCCGAACAGCCACACGTATAGTCCCTCGGCACCACCAATGGTGGTGGCGTATTCGTGGTTCATTACCACCAGGCCCTCGTCGTTGTTGTCCGGCGTCATGGAGAAGAAATGGATGCCGTCATGGTTGTCGCCAACCTGCCTTGCTTGCGCCGCCGAGGTGTCACTGCCGTCACCCTTCCATTCGACGCCGGAAAACAGCGGCTCGCCCCACCGGGCAAAAGGTGTCGCCGTGTAGCCCTGGGCAATGACATGGGTGTCCGCGATGGAAATGGGAACCGGCTTGAAGCCAAGTAATGAAGAAGGTTCGCCCGGCCCCTCTGCACCATCTGCGCCGCCGCTTCCGCCACAAGCAGCCAGCGGCCCGGCAAGGAACATGGCGGCCGACAAGCCAAGGCCCGACTTCAAAAAGCCGCGGCGACCGCGCACACGCTCCACAACCTCCTGAAAATGTTCATTGTCGGAAAGGTTGGTGGACAGTTCGTCGGAATCCAGTACACGAGTGTATTTCATGGGTAGCTCGATAAGAGTGGCAACAAGAAGCACGCAGTATCGAGGACGCATGTTGCAAGTCTATTAAGCTTCACTGCCAGCCGGCAGTTTCCAGTATCAAGATGTGTACCAAGAAGGTATGCGGGTATAAAAAAGCAGGCTCTCAAATACTTGAGAGCCTGCCACATAAGACCCGTCTACCGCACTGGTTTACCTTCCTCGCGCAGCGCCTCTTCCCATGTTCTTGCGGTCGTGGCCGGCTTTGGCGTTCTTGATTCCGCCGCTATTTCCTTGCCCGGGCCAGCGCGCTTGTTTAAGAGCAGGCGGCGCGCCTTCCGGCTTCGCTTTCTCGGTCGCCTTGTCTTTCTTGTCCATTTTAAATCTCACATAACGAAGCGACAGCAGATTTACCATCGCAACTTAATAGCATAGGCGACATTGGCATATAAAGCTCTACTTACTTTCGAGCTGTCCAGGCAGGCTTGATCGCCACCCGTACGGATAGCGCCAGAGCGAATATCGAAAAGCCCAGCGGCCCAGCCGCGATTACCAGGGCACACGTCAGGCAGGAAAACACGACAAAAAGTGCAGTGAATGCCCCGATCTCCGATAATGGAGAAGAGGCCACCTAGCCCCGTCTTACCTGGCGCACCACGCAAACCATGTCACGTTTATGGCACACGGCAATGCGGACAAAAAGAAAGCCGCTTAATAGCGGCTCTAGGCACTTGTTTTCTTTAGGTTAAGTGGTGGGTTGGCCGGGGCTCGAACCCGGGACCAACGGATTAAAAGTCCGGTGCTCTACCAGCTGAGCTACCAACCCGTCAAAAACCAAAGATTGCAATTATGAGCTATTTTTTTTAATGAGTCAAACCAAAACAGGAAAATAATGCTGCAGCTTAAAGCCAGGGAAGTACCCCTGGCCGCTACCTGACTCGTGAGATACGCACCTCGGCGCCTCGACGCTTCACCTCGAGCCCTTCGGACGGAAGTATCTTCAAGCCCTCAAGCCCCTTGATATAGCTGGAGCCCTGCATTTGCATGACGCGAATCTTGTTGCGCATGACGACGGGGCTGTGCTCGGGCATGCCGAACATCCAGACTTCTTCGAGAATGCGGGCCGAGTTGAACTCTCCGGTGTGCTGCGCCGCGGGCCCCAGACAAAGCATATGCCCCTCGCGGCCAAATACAGGCAAGGCCTCAAGCCCCACCTCGACCGACAACACCTGGCCGCCTTCGTAGCGCTGGCCGGTGCTGATGTCCCACCAGGCATCGCCGGCGGGGAGGTATATTTTATGTTCGACGCCGGGTTTCAGCACCGGAGCGACCAGCAACGCAGGGCCGAACATGTATTGGGTATCCCACAAATGGGCCATTACATCGTCCGGAAATGCCATTGCCGTCGAGCGCTGCACCGGCAGCCCGGTGCGGACGGCGTCTTCGATAATGCCCAGCACATAGGGGATCAGCCTATAGCGCCACTGCAGCCAATGTCGAACCAACGCGCGGGTATTTTCGTCGAAAGCATGCGGCATCAACCGGGGCACGCCCTGGAAACTAAAGTTGGCGGACAGCACGCCCGCCGCCAGCCAGCGCAGATAAAGCTCTGCGTCCATATCATTGGCGGGCTCGTGGGCACAGCCCAGCCCATGCACCTGAGCAGTGACGCCGCTATTGCCTAACGCCAAAGCGGTGCGCAGACTATGAGCCAGGCCCTGCCAATCGTTGTTGACCCGAGGCGCAGCTTGCCAGGCATAGCGCTGCACCCCTGGAAAAAGGTCGGAGCTAAAAATAACGCCTTCTTGCGGGGTTTTATGGCCTGCCACTGCATCAAATAGCGCCTGGCGAGCCAAAAGCGGGTAGATAGTGCGTAATTGCGCGCCTGTTTCGCCGCCACGGGCGGTGATATCGTCGGGAATATCAAACTGCGCATCGCAAACCGGCGCGCCCAGCCCTTCATCGAATACCTGGCGCTGCCGTTCGGCCCACAGCTTGTAAACATCCTTGTAGGTAAGGTCGAGCAAGCCAAAAGGCTTGCCGCCGCTGGCTTCAGTACCCGCGAATACCTGGGCCTCACCCGAATCGTTGATCAGCAGCCAGCCCCGATCTTCCCATTCTTCGAACAATGGCGTGCCGGCCAGCACGCCCGGAAACGTGGGTGCGGCAAGATGCAGGTCGAGCTCGACGAACCGGGCCAGGTCGGCGCGGGGATCGGCCGTACGCGCGCCATCCCATTCAAAAGCCGGCTTGTCGGCCTGAAAGCCGTACACCGCGGGCGCACTGAGCTGAACGGCGTCAAGAGCGAATTCGTCATCCCGCATGCCTTTGGCCATGGCAAGTACTTCATCGACCGACTGGCCCGGGGCCTGCTCCAGCCAGATGCCCATGGGCCACAAGCAAGGCTGGCCGGCGCGCCCAGTAAGAGCGGTGTACTGGTTGAGTATTTCGGTGGGATCGCCCGCGAACAGGAAGATGTCCAATACCGCGGCGTGCGAAGTAAGCTCGTAGACCTCGGGGTCATGGCTGCCCAGGTCGTGTTCGACGCGCCCGAGGCTATTGACGTACAGGCCCCAGCCTCGCGGGCTCCAGGCCAAGGGCAGAACCCGTGCCTTGGGAAGGTCGGACACCAGGCGCTGACCGCGCCGATCAAGATCACCGGCGGTTTCACCCAGGCCGTAGATCGAGTCGTCGACATTCAGTTCCCAGCGAAGACGCCAGGCATCGGCATCCTGTACTTGCCCGTGCTGGAGTGCAGACACTCCGGTGCGCAACAGACATTGCTGATCGCGGTAAAGGCTGATCTGCAGGGGCTGTATGGCGATCTCTAGAACGAGGTCGCCCTGCTCGATACGCCAGCCTTGCTTGCCTGGCACAGAAGAGACCGCCAATTCGCTGACGGCCTCCTGACGTGCAAGAAGCATTTCGGCATGCGCCTTGGCGCGTGGCCCGGGCTTCTCGTTGTGCAAGATGGTGGCAGGGGCGCACCGCAGCCGGTATACACCAGGGGCGGTCGCTTCTATTTCGAGCTGCAACTCGGAACCCTCGACAGTGAACGCCACACGAGTGGATTTCGCGGTCAAGAATTGTAAAGAATCAAGTTGCGTCACGTGAGCAAGTTCAGACTTGGGCGGCACAGCGCAATCCTCGGCAAAAGCCTCTAAAGCATTCAAAAGATACTATTTTGACGGATTTACGCTATAAAATAAAATGACTTCAAGCGATACACCGTTTAAAAACCATGAAACCCCAACTAACGGGGCGCTACAGCCCGCTGCAAAGATCGTTCCAGCGGCAGCGGCTCTGCGTCCAGACTGGCTGCGAGCAGGTCGCCGGCCAGCGCAGACCATGTCAGGCCGCGCGAGCCGTAGGCACAAGCAAGCCACAGGCCCTGTACGCCCTGCACCGGACCAAACACCGGCAATCGCCCTCCTACAACGGCCCTCCAGCCGGCCCAGCCGCCAGAGGCGTCAAGCAATCGCATGACATCGTCCGCCTTCATTTTCAGCATACCGGCCATCTGTTCTGAAATTATCCGGTGCCCGTGTTCTGTGACAGCACTGCCGGCGGCATTGGCCACATAAGTGCTTCCGGCCACATTGATGCCGCCTATTGAGGGCAACCAGTAGCCCTCGGCACTAAGTATCGTCGCCGGATCGCGTCCGGCGTCGAGTGCGCGAAAATGGCTGACCTGGCCTGCCAGCCTCCACCCCGAACTGAGCTTGGGCAGCTTCCGCAGGTCGACACACGTCGAAAGCAGCGTGGCAGCCGCTGTTGAGTTGGCCAATACCACCGTCTCCGCCTCAAAGATGCTTCCGTTGTCGCACTTCGCAAGCCAACGCTTGCCATCACGCCGCAAACTTTCAATATGGGCGGCGCGACATTGGATATGAGAATTATCAAGCAATGCATCAAGCAACGGCTCGGGATGGACAAGCTGTCCGTCGGCGAAGAAAGTTCCGGGCCGGTCGAGCCGAAACCCTACGCGCCGGGATACTTCATCGGCATCCAGCCACCTGACCCATGCCTCTGGAAATTGCAGCGTATCGAGTGTCGATCGTCGCAAAGCCTCTTGAGAAGCATCGGCCAGAAGCTCTATTGTACCAACCCGGCTCGGACGCGCGCGCAGGGGCAGTCCTTGCCACCGATGCAAGGCGCGCAACACGCCGGATCTGCTTAGCCGCGCTCGCTGATCATCATCCCCCGAAACCAATGGCGTCATGGCGGCCGCAAGATGCCCACGATGGCTCGCCCCCCGGCCATTCACAAGAACAGGATCGACCACGAGCGCTTGCCGCCCCCTTGCTGCAAGCGCATGCGCCAGGCCGGCTCCTGCGGGACCAGCACCGATAATCAATACCGGCCCGCTGTTAATGGCCGTGCTTCCCCAGCCCAGGCCCGGGCGCAAGACCGCTCGGGTCATCTCCCGCTTCCCACCGAACCCAGGGGCCTTGTTCACGATAAAGCCCGCATCGCGCAAAGCGCGGCGCACAACTCCGTTGACGCACCAAGTAGCGGCGGTCGCCTCGGGTCGCCCCAACCTCACCAGTTGGCCGAATAACGCGGGCGACCACATTGCAGGATTCTTGTCTGGCGCAAAGCCATCCAGAAAAAACGCATCCGCCCCCGCCTGAGCCTCCCGCGCCGCCTGCTCGATGCGGCCGAAGAAAAGTGTCAGGGTAAGGCGGCCCGCCTCAAATTCCAGGCGATGCACCCCGGGCAGCAACACCGGCCAGGCATCGACAAGTTGGCCGGCGAGTTCGCGCAAACCCTCCGGCAGTTCTCGCGACGCCGCGGCCAAGTCGGAGGCCAGGAACGGGTGTGCCTCGAACGCCAGAACATGCAGTCGTGCGCAACGGCGTGGATCGTCACGCCAAGCCTGCCATAACGCCAGGAAATTTCGGCCCAGGCCGAAGCCGGTTTCACACACCGTAAAAGAAGCCCTGCCGCGCCATCTTTCCGGCAGCCCGTTGCCTCGCAAAAATATGTGGCGCGCCTGTTCAATTGCGCCTTGCCGTGCGTGGTAGACATCCCCGTAAAGCTCACTGAATGGCGTGCCCGTTTCATCCCACTGCAGGCGGGCCGGAACAAGAGGCGCAAAGCGATGACTCATCGCGCGGAGGCTGCGCCTGGCGCATATGCAGTCAAGTCGTTCTGAACAACACGTTTACAACGCTCTGCCACGATGCCGCCAATGTTGCGTACACTAATGTCTTTCATTGCCGCTGCCCGCCTTCGTATGTCATCGTCCCAGTTTCATCTTAGCGAGTATCTCAACGCCGCCATTTCGGCCGCACGCACCGGGGCCGCCATCCTTCAGGCCCATTCGCTGCGCCGATCTGATCTGATCATCGACAAGAAAGCCCGCAACGATCTCGTATCGCAAGCCGATCGGGACGCCGAGGCGGCCATCATCGAGCAGCTACAACAGAGCACGCCTCAGTTCGGCATCGTAGCCGAGGAAACCGGCGGCCAGGCAAGCGGCGACGCAACATGGTACATCGACCCGCTGGACGGCACTACAAATTTCCTTCATGGCATTCCCCACTACGCCGTGTCGATCGGCCTGATCGCACACGCCGGCGCCGTGGTCGAGGGCGACCGTCCACTCGAGCACGACACCCCGATAATCGGCGTCGTATACGACCCCAATCGCGAAGAACTTTTCACCGCCATGCACGGCGTGGGCTCGTGGCTCAACGAACACCGCCTATCTTGTTCTCAAACCGACAGCCTGGCCGAATCTCTCTTGGCAACCGGCTTCCCATTCAGGGATTTTTCCTTCGCCGAAGAATACATGCCCACCCTGAACGCCGCCCTGCCAGTCACCCGCGGCGTACGCCGCATGGGCTCCGCGGCACTTGACCTTGCCTGGGTTGCCTGCGGCAGGTACGACGGCTACTGGGAAATGGGCCTGGCCCCCTGGGATGTGGCAGCGGGCACGCTGATCGTGCGCGAAGCCGGTGGCATTGCAGAAGACATGCGCCGCGCCGAGCCCTGGCCGCACGGCGGGTATATCTATGCCGGCAACCAGCACGTCGCCTCCGCCCTGAACGACATGATCCACCCCCACCTGAAGCCCCGCTAGAGCTTTTTTGGCTCAAATGCATAGCTTCGAAGTTTACCCAAATTGAGGCTGATGGGCGGGGAGCACGGCGCAGTCCGTACAGCGTGCGCCGAATTTTTCTGACTGGGTCGGGGGATGTCGGCGACAGCCTGTCCGAATCCCAAGCCGCGCAGCGGCGAGGTCAATGGAATGGACGCCTCCACCCGGTTTCGGCATATAAAGATCCAATGAC